>JAYWHS010000974.1:0-2356 GCA_043777635.1 Kofleriaceae bacterium
GCACCAAAACGCTGGCACAATTCTGCTCACTGAAATCGGCGCACTTGAGCGCGCGGACTTTGCGTTACTCACCAACCTTGCGGAGAGCGCGGCGACCACGCATGTCGTCGCCTTGATTGGCAGCGATGACGAGCATCGCAGCGCGCGCGCACTGCGCTTGGGTTGCAACGGCTTTGTTGACCGAGATGCGAGCGCGGAAACCTTGCTCGACACCCTGACCCAAGTTGCCGATGGAAAAACCGTCGCCAGTTCCAACATTAGTCGCCTTGCCGAAAATCACGCGGACTCGCCGACTGCAGTTTTGTCGCAACGCGAAGTCCAAGTGATGGAAATGCTGGCCATGGGGCAAACCAATCGTGAAATTGCCGATTCGTTGTCGATCAGCGTCAAGACGGTTGATACCCATCGCGGCCACGTCTTGAAGAAACTCCAGCTCCGCAACAACTCTGACTTGACACGCTTCGCAGTCAAGCACGGCTTAGTCCGCGCGTAGGTAGTTGCGACAAAATCCGCAGTATTCCTAGGTTCTGACTCGGTACTCGGGACTCGGAACTCGGAACTCGGAACTCGGGACTTGTATCCCGACGACGATTCCGGTCCGCACCTCGCGGAGGTTCGCTGCTCGGCGCATCGCGCGCACGTGTACATGGCGTGACCCCAGAGCACAGGGTGGAACGAGGGCACCGATTGCGCATGTTTCGAGCGCGCTGGGCCAAGTTTCGTGGGCCGCGTACGCCCCAGCCGATGAAGGAACGCGTGAGCGTTTCGATCGGTTACGCTTGACGGTCAAGGATGGGTTGGTCAGGCCCGTATCCGGTAACAGCGCCCAGCCGTGCGCGGCCAAATTCCAGCCCAGGGTGCGCATGGCCCAGCGGCAGATGCTAAAAGTTTTTCCACAGCAGCGATATTTGTAATTGGCAAGCGTGACAATAGCGTCGACAAACTGGGTGCTAGGATTGCTGTATCGCTGCGTTCATTCAAAGGATTGGCATCCTTTGAATGATAGAATACGAAGATGGACATTACTTGGATGGGGCCATTTGAGATTAAGTTGTACCTTGCCAACACCATTAACAAAGAATGGGACGAGCAATGGCCGTGCGAAAGCAACGCAGTTTACCTAGTCTCTGAACACAGGTGGGAACAAACGCCGACCGACAAGGCACACGTTCTTTACATCGGAAGCAACACGGGTACTTCGAGTCGTTTCGTCACGAGAATTGGCGATTTGATCGCTGATATGTACGGGTTCTACGGTGAAAAGACGGGGCACCATAGCGGCGGCCAAACGCTCTGGCAGTGGTGCAACCACCGACAAATACATCCCGGCGATCTATGGCTTGCCTGGGCAAAAACTACTTGCACAAGGTGTGCCGAACTTCATTTGTACACTTCATTCTCACGCGCACAGAAAAACGATTTCAATGAGCACGGCTTGAGAAACAAGAATTCGCCACCCGCCTGCAAACTACACAATTCAATTCCCGCACCAACGAACTAATACCAATGCCGCTGGGCTCGCAGCGTTACAAGATACTCATGCGGCTCTCGCCATCACGGCCAATACCAACGCACCAAAATGGACTGGCGAGCCGATCGACTACGCGCGGTGCATCGACTACGTAGTGTGATGCGCAGTGGTAACTTTATTGAATAGTGATCGAAAATGTGAAGAATGCAGCTTTGCCGCGTAGGCTCCAGCCGATGGTGGAACGCGTAACCGTCGGTTAACGCTTGCGCCCGAATAAGCCTTTTTTGGGCTCTTTGACTTCTTCGTTCATTTCGGTGGCGAGTTCACGCAACAGTTCTTGCTGCCGAGGGGAAAGTTTTTTCGGGATTTCCACCATGAATTGCACCACGTGATCACCGCGGCCACCTTCGCCGATGTGCGGCACACCTTGGCCCCGCCGAACCACTGCTTCGCCTGGTTGGGTACCGGCTTTTACTTCGATGTTTGCCGTGCCCGCACAGTTGTCATCCAGCGTCGAAATTTCAACTTCGCCGCCGAGGGTGGCCTTCACAAAGCTGATCGGCACTTCGGTCAAAATATCTTGGCCGTCACGACGGAATCGCTCGTCGCCTTGCACATGCAAGACAACATAGAGATGACCTGGCTGGCCACCGCCTGGCGCTTGTTCGCCTTTTCCGGCTAACCGTAGGGTTTGGCCATCGTCGACGCCCGACGGAATCGTAACCGCCAACGTCGACACTTCCGGTTTGGCGCCGCGCCCACGGCAATCTTCGCATTGTTCGCGAATCACTTTGCCGGCGCCACGACATTGCGGACAGGTGGTTTGCACCATGAAAAAGCCCTGCGAGTGCACGACTTGGCCTTTGCCGGCACAACCGCGGCAGA
>JAYWHS010000975.1:0-2355 GCA_043777635.1 Kofleriaceae bacterium
GGCCAGCGGCTTCAAGTTTAGCGGTCACGCCACCGATGTTGTTCTTGGCGACAGCGTCAGGCTTGATGATAGAAAAGGTGCGTTCAATGGCCATGGTAAATCTCCGAAGTCGTGGGTGAATTGGTTGGTAGTGGCCGGACCCTATACGAAATGTGGGCGCAGAACAACCGCTGCGGCGCTGGGCCTAGATGTTGAATTCTTCTGGTACTTCGCATCCCACGTTCGATCAGGGTTTTCCGGCCCTTTTGGGCGACCGACACTGCGCGTGACATCGCGACCAGCTGCCCAGCGCATTACCAGCGGCGGCACCGACCTGTCATGTTACCGTGCGTGCGTGAATCTCCAATGGATGAGGGCTGTCATGGTCTTGGGTGCAGGACTCAGTGTGATGCAAGGTTGCAAGGATCGTTCGCCTTCCAATGCGGCACCACCATCGCCCGCGCCGGATGCCACGCCGCAACAACTCGTTGCGACTGCGCGCACAGGTAACGGCCTGCCAGCTGGTGTAGTACCGGTGGCGCTGGCACGGGTCGACGTTGCGTCACAGCGTCGTGTGCAGAGCGTGACCGCCTTGGTGTTGGTTGATTTGGGCGGTGCGGTATCGCTAGGTCGAATATCGCAAGGTGCAACGCCGTACCAAATGTTGCCGCTTGGTCAAGACGCTGCGTTGCGCGCGCAACTCTTGGCGCCATCGGTCGGTGTCGTGCCCGGGTCTCTTGCACTCGCGTTTGCCACGTTTGAAGCTGATGCTGCGGGCTTCGATACATTGCTACTTGCCGACGCCAGCGTGGCTGCAACTCATGTGGTGGATGTGCTTAGTCAGTTACAGACGAAGCGCACAGCGCTTGCGGTTGCACTCGCGACTGCGGTCGGCAGCAGCGATGGCTCCGCTGCACCCGGGGCCTTGCTATGTACCTTTGGTCCGCCTGCGGTAACGCCGCTACCGATGCATATTTTTGTGGTCCTTGAGGATGATGCCTTCACAATCAATGTTGTGGATACGCAAACCCCGCCGACCTTGCGCGCTGCACACCAAGCCAAGTTTGATCGCGCCGAATTGATCGCTGCCCTACGAGTGGTCACCGCCACTGTGCCCGCCGGGCGCGTGCATCTCGAACTGGCAACTTCGACCACCATGCAACGGTTCGTCGATACGCTCAGTGCGATAGCTGCCACGGATGCCAAAGGCGTTGAAGTCGCTAGCGTTGATACGTCCTTGAGCGGCCCGTTCACGGGCGGACATACAGGTCATCGTGGTGGCCATTATTATAGCGGCGACTCGCCAACCGATTATGCAAACTTACGACCACGAATCAAGGTTGGTAACCCTACTGTCAAAGGTCCGCTCGACGAGGCCATTGTGCGTCGATACATGAAGCGCAATTTTGCCAAATTTCAGTACTGTTATGAAAAGCAATTGCTGCTGCATCCCGCATCAGCTGGCCAGATCAGCGTTACGTTTACGATCTTGGCACCCGGCACGGTCGGCGCAGCTACCGCCACAGGTTTCGACAAAGACGTCGCGGCTTGCGTAGTGCGGGCCATTGAATCAATCCAATTTCCGTCGCTGACCCAAAGCCCAACGGTGGTGACCTTACCGATCAGTTTTGCACCGCGCGCGTAACAGCGACGCTACGCTGCGGGCAACAGGTGAGTTGTTGCGGCGGCATCGAGTTGCGCTTGCCTGGCGGTGAGCTTGGCGGCCACGCGTTGTAAGCGCGAGATGTAGGCGCGGATGTCGTCACGGGCGCGTTGGGCGTCGTCGGAAAGCCCTGAGATTTCTTCGAGTTTCCAGTGCTTGATAACCATCGGCAGCAAGATTTCATCGAGGTGAAGTTGCAAATTGTAGATGCCAGCGCGGGCAATCGCTGCTGAGTGTTGGACAAAACCTGGGATGCCGACGCCGGGCATCGCAAAGTTGCACACGATGTCGCGCATGGCGATCACCATGTTCGATGGATCGAGTGCAATCGCTGCAGTTGTCATGTCGCGATAGAATAAGAAGTGCAAGTTCTCGTCGAAGGCGACCCGGGTCATTATTTCGTTGGCAACTGGATCACCGACCAGCTTGCCCGTGTTGCGATGGCTGATGCGGGTAGCGAGTTCTTGCAAACACACGTACACCATGCCGTCAAATGGCCCAAGCGGTGCAGGTGCTTCGCCACCGGAAACCTGGATCATGCGTGCACGCTCCAGCTCACGCAGGTCGAGGCAGCGGGTTACCGTTATGTAGTCGCGCATCACGATCGCATGCCGGCCTTCTTCAGCGGTCCACCATTTGGCCCACGCGCCCCACGCACTTTCCATCCCGAACATCCGTTCAACATCGCGGAAGTAGTACGGCAGATTATCTTC
>JAYWHS010000976.1:0-2352 GCA_043777635.1 Kofleriaceae bacterium
AATTCGCCTAGCAATTCGGCCAGTTTTACGGCTGTTGTAGAATTGTCGCGGGTATTGGTTCGCTCGGCTTGGGTTACGGTGAGCAAAATCACCAGCGCACGACGACGAATGCCATTGGGATAGCGCAGGTCGCCGACAATCGACGACGCCACCGCGGCCGGATCGCCACGCATCTCCCACTCCAACAAATCGGCGAACCAAATGTCAGCGTATGCGTGTTGCTGCTTGAGGTAATCGGGCAAGCCCGGCGCTTCAAGCTGAGGGCTTTGCATCGCGACGAAGCGCCCAGCGATGGTGGTGTACCGGCGTTTGGATCGGTCACCGAGTTCAAGGCCAGCGAGGCGCTCAAAGACTTGCCGCACTGACCCATAATCGCCGATCGCTGAAAACTGCGAGGCCGCAGCCAGCATGGCATTTTCGATCATCTGTGGCGGTGCGCCAACTTTTGTCGAATTTTCTGCGCTGCGCAGCCAGGCCTTGGCTGCTTTGGTTTGATAGTGACGATCGTACGGAAGCCCGACGCGCGCTGCATAGGCCGCTGCTTCTTGCAGCACGGTCGCAGCAGCTTGATACTCATCGCGTTCCAGCGCTAAGCGGACAAAATCTTCGTAATATTGCAACACGTAGAATTTAAGATTGTCCGACGCCAGGACCCGAATGCAATTGACATAGCCTTCGGCCAAATTTTCAAACTGGCCGCTCTCTTTGCCCATGCGCAGCAAGATTTGAAAACAGTCAAAGGCGCGTTCGTATTCGCCCGAGGTTTCAAAATCATCGGCGACTTGTTCAAGCTTGCGCTGGCTTTCAATCAAGGCCCGCCGCGCTTCGTCGGAACTAGCATCAACTTTGGCTGCAGCCATGCCGTAGTTAAAATGCACCAAGGCGGCTTCGTAGGGCCGCATCTTGCTGGCTTCGGTCTGCGCTAACGTGCGCCATCGCGCCGCCGCACCGTCGGTGAGTTCGGCCCGTTCCAATGCAACCGCCGCGTGCATGGGTAGATTGCCTTTGGTGAACAACTCCGCAGCTTCGCTCCAACGTTTTTCGGTTTCGGCGATGCGCCCCAACAACGCGAAATGTTCACCTCCGCGCAAAGCGGTTTTGGCTAAATCAAAATAGTGGAGATACAGCTGCACCACGCCTAGTTCATAGGTGCGACCAAGCTGCTTATACACTTCGATGAGGTTGCGCAACCAATCATCGTATTCGTAGTTGATGACGTGGGTTTGCCCGATGAGTTCGCGGTAGGCACGCTCGGCATCAACCCAGCGCCCAGACTGCATCAGGCCAAGGGCTTGATCGGATGTGCCTTCAATGCCGCCGCGCGCCATTAGGTTGGCTCCACATCGACGGTTGGAGGAGTCGAGCGAGACACACTGGCCGACGTTGCCGCGGCTTGTTTGTCGCCAGTGACATCGCCGACGATATCAAGTGCACGCCGCTGTCGTGCATTGCGGTTCGAAATGGTAGCCGCTTCAACAATTTGTTGACGATCGAGCATGTTGACAAACTCGGGCAGCGGCCCGGTTGGCAACACCACGATGCCGTACAAAAATGCCAACCCTTTGAGTTGCGTGATTAACTCAGGTTCGATGTGACACTGGCCATGCGTGATGATGTAGATCACGACGTTGCGTTTTTGGTCAGCCCGCAACCGGCCAATCTCGGCCGCCAGTTGCCGAAACACACGCCCGTAATTGCGCCCGCGCTCCGAGCGAAACGACAGGACATAAGGCACAGGCACCTGACCGCTGCGCCCCATCTTCATGGTTTCGTGCAGACGCGAGTCAAAAAACCGCAGCCAAATTTCATCACCTTTGAGCGTCAGTTTTTTGATGAGTGCGAGCGCCAACCCGCGTGCAAATACTTGGCGCTGGCCACGCATCGACGCTGACGCATCGATCAATACGTACTGTAGTCGGCGCTCGTCTTCGCGATGCTTATCTCGGCCATAGTATAGCAACTCATTGTCGACGACTTTTTGATCGAATATCTCGCGTGGATACGCCAACTCCGACAGCACCATCGAATCAACATTGCCGCGCCGCTCAATCGAAGCGTAGCCATCCACAGCGAAAGTTTGCGCACCGGCGGCCCGGCGGGTCTCCAAGACGCTTGGCAAAAGGTCGAGTGAAAAATTAGCAACATCGTGGGCTTCGGGCGAACCCAAGGCAGCGAACAGATCAACCAAATCGATGGTCCCGCCAAGCGTTGAATGCGCGCCTCCGGCCCCATCTTTGAACATCCCCAACAGCCGCACGGTGTCGAGGTCAATTAACTCAACCTGCGTGTACACATTCATCGCTTGATTGCCGATGTGCTCCAGAAACGACCACACATGCCGTTGATCAAAAT
>JAYWHS010000977.1:0-7885 GCA_043777635.1 Kofleriaceae bacterium
TGCCGCGCCGGTTGCCAAAGGGGCAGCATATTCCATGGATCGGCCGCCCGCGCCAGGCACCGAGCATCTGCCCCGTGAAATCGGTACGTTGCTTTCGATTGGCCAAGAAGTGCTTGGCATAAAAGGCTTTCGGCCCGGCCAAGCCGAAGCCTTCGAACATCTACTCAAGAACCGCGACCTGCTTGCGGTCATGCCGACCGGTAGCGGCAAATCGCTCTTGTACCAGCTGCCGTCGCTGATTTCGGCTGGCGTCACAGTAGTTGTGAGTCCGCTCATCGCGTTGATCAAAGATCAAATCGATAAGATGGTCGCTAAAGGCGTAACTGCTGTGCGCATCGACTCGACGCTAACCACCAAACAACGGCGTGATGTCGATGCCTTGGTGCAATCACCGGGCGGCAAGCTGCTGTTAACCACACCTGAGCGCATGGCCGACCCGGCGTTTCGGGCATTTCTAAAGACTGCCGCTGGCAACGTGGGTGTCACCCGTTTTGTTGTCGACGAAGCTCATTGTGTTTCGCAATGGGGTCACGACTTTCGCCCAGCGTACCTCATGTTGCGCAAAGCGCTCGAAGAAGTCGGGCGACCACCCGTGCTTGCAGCGACCGCAACCGCGCCGCCGCATGTGCGTGAAGATATTTTGCATCAACTCGGCATTGAAGATGCCGCAGTCGTCACCACCACGTTTGATCGGCCAAATCTGCATTACGAAGTAATCGTTTTTCACGACGAAGACGAAAAAATGCGGACCTTGGTCACGCTGCTTAAAAAGCTGCCGCGCCCAGGCATCGTGTATTGCGCCACGGTCAAGAAGGTGGATGAGCTGCATGAAGCGCTCAGCCGCTGGGGTATCCCGGTTGCGCGTTATCACGGCCGTTTAAACAAGAACGAACGGGATCGCGAGCAACAGCGATTCATGGATTCTAAAGACATCGTGATGGTGGCTACCAACGCGTTTGGCCTTGGCGTCGACAAACAAGACATTCGAAATGTCTTGCACTACCATGTGCCTGGCTCACTCGAAGCGTACGCGCAAGAAGCCGGGCGTGGCGGTCGTGATGCCAAACCGGCGCGCTGCGTTTTGTTGTTCTCACCTGACGACGTCGCGATTCAAGAATATTTTCTGCAAGGCTCGTATCCGACGCGGAGACAAGTTCGATCAGTGTTCAGCGCCCTCGAAGCTTTTGGCGCACAGCGTGGCGCCGAAGGCGAAGACTCACTACCAACGATTGCCAATGTTGCGCTGAGCGCGGGCGTCGGTTCGCAGCGTACGCGCACAGTGCTCAACTTGCTCAAAGAAGAGAAGTTCATCACCGAGCAAGAGGGTGGCCTGTATTACGTGTCCGTGCCGCCACCGGCACCGGAATTAATTTCGGAACGCGCGCGGCAATATGAAGGTCGCCGCATCGCTGACCGTCGACGACTCGACTCGCTATTGGCGTACGTGAAGACCCCGGGCTGCCGGAGCCAGGTCATCTTGGACTACTTGGGCGAACCCGACGCACCAGCCTGTGGCCGTTGTGACAACTGCCTGCGCTCGAAAGAAGCTTCGTTGGCCGCAGCGAATCAAGCTAACCAACTTGGCTCAAGTTTGATCCGAAAATACGACGACGACGGCATCGAAATCCCGAAACCGAAACGCGAAGTTAAAGCCCGCACGATTCGTATCGACGCGCCGGTGGTGCCAGCACCAGCACCAAGTCCCGCCGTGCTGCGCCGCAGCACCGCGGTGGCAGCGGTTGCGGTTGCTGCTCCGGCAGCGTCTTCACCAGCGGTGCTTACCCGCCGTGCAAGTTCGCCGATGGTGTCGAGCAGCGCAGCTGCCCACGCCACAACTGCCACAACCGCGTTAGGTAATCCAAACGAGCGCGCACCCATTGCTAAAAAAGCGCCGGGGCAACATCCCTCGGCCACCAAAGGATCAAGTGCCGAACAAGGCGACGACCTTGATGACGATGATGACGATCTTGACGATGACGAGGATGATGACGACGATGACGACGATCTCGGACCGGATGACGACGACGGCGACGACCTCGGGCCCGACGATGACGACGACGATCTGGACGACGACGATGACGATCTGGACGACGACGATGACGACGACGACGACGATTATGAGTTAATCGAAAAAACCGCTGCTGAAATCGCCGAAGAAGGGATCGAAGGCAGCGGCGAGGTCACAGTTTTAGCTCGCAAGCGGATAGCCAAAGTACCGAAACTGCGTGGACCGCGTGGCGAAGTCATCAATGACAAAGATCTGGAAGCCGCAGCCGAGGCTCGCCGCCGACAACGCCGCCGCCGCCGAAAGCGACGCGCCATGTTGCCACCGAAAAGCGCCTTCACCACGCCGGTGCTTTCAACCCAACCGTCAAGCAGCGGCCGGCGGGCTGGCGGCCCTGTGGTCGAATACGTGCGCAGTCCAATTCGCATTGGCTCGTCGCCGATTGCATCGGCCAACCCGAATGATGCCGGCGTGATGCGCCGCACCAAGAAAAAACGCCGAGGCGGAGGCTGGGAACGTGGCCCTGAACGCTCCGACGATCGGGGCTGGGTTACCCGTACAACACACAATCCTGCGGCCGGCCCAAGCGGTGGGCCACTAGGTCCTCCGAACGAAGAAAGCGCCGGTCGTCGCCGTCGTCGCCGTCGTCGCCGTCGTGACGAAGGTGGCCCGGCCGTTGCGGGTGCTGCAGCGGTAAGTACGCCGAACGGCAACCCAGCGATAGCCGTGCTCGGTGCGCCGGCCAGACCGGGGCCACGCCCAGCCATCGATGAACCGGTGATCTTGGGTCTCGATGGTCTGCCAATACGAAAACGCCGACGCCGACGCCGGCGCGGCCGTGGTGGCCGCGGTCGAGAACGTTGGGCCGGCGGGCCCGAAAACGGAGCGAACGAGCGCACGCTCGGCGCGGGTGGCGAAACCGATGGCGGCAACCATGGGGCTGCCAGCTCAGGCGGCGGTGATTCCGGCAACGGCGCGCCGAGTGGCGGTGCCGCCGGCCCCACCAATGGTGGCACCGAATGAACTGGGCGACACCGGCACCTTCGAGTACGCTATCTAGGAGGCTGGTGTTACATGAATGAGGAAGTCCAGATGCAAGGCGGAGTGCGAACCGGACCGGAGCGTACTCATGTATGTGAGGACCGGAAGCGCAAACGACAACGCCGCAGATGGGCTCCGCAACCGTTTAACACCAGGCTCCTAGGTGAGTAGTTTAGGCGCCTTGCGCGTAACCCAACATGATGAAGCTCGACTGGAGTTAGCCTCGGGTCGCTTGGCCGCTTGGCTGGGCTGGGCATGCTGCGTTGCCGCGCTTAGCGCAGCATGGTCGGTAGTTGCCATCTCGACGTGGCTGGCTGGCGGCTGCGGCATTGTCGCTGCGATTTCGGCAATTGTTGCAACTGCACAGCGTCGGTTGGTCTTCGATCGAGCTGGCGGTGTTGTCATTGTTTCGCAACGCGTCTTTGGCATATCGACCAAATCGGTGGTGCCCTTGTTTCACCTGCGCGCGGTGGTTGTAAAAGCAACTCATCAAGGGTTCGTCGCATACTTGGATCGTCGACTCGGCGAAAATATCGAACTCGAACGCGATACCACAAGCCCCAAGCTGGTGGCGCTGGCCCAAACCATCGCCTGCAGTGCCGGGCTTCGCTACATTTTCAACCCTGCCAAATAAATATCGACGGCGCATCGGTACTTTTGACACCTCGGCGCAGCGCACCGACGTGGTCATTGTTGTTGAAGCAGCAACACTCCGTTGCTCGTCGACCTATTTCGTCGTTGCACAAGGCACCGTAAGCTAGTCCATGCCGAGCCACGACGCTTCTCGCCTGTCTACGACCGCGAAGCGCGCCGTATTGCTCGTGGCGTTGGTGCAACTGGTTAACGTGCTCGACTTCATGATGGTGATGCCGCTTGGCCCTGACTTTTCCAAGTCACTTGGCATCGACCCGGCCGATATCGGAATCATTGGTGGCAGCTACACCGCCGCCGCCGCTGTCGCGGGCTTACTCGGTGCCGAATTTCTCGACCGGTTTGGAAGACGCCGCGCACTCACCGGCGCAATGCTCGGGCTTTCACTTGCAACAATCGCCGGCGGGTTATCGTGGAACTTGCCATCGTTGGTTGCTTCGCGGATTGCCGCCGGCATGTTTGGCGGGCCGGCCACTGCAATTTCGCTAGCGATCATCACCGATCTGGTGCCTTCAACCCATCGTGGACGGGCAATGGGTATTGCGTCAGCAGCATTCCCCGTTGCGTCGGTGTTTGGCATTCCGGCCGGGCTCGCGCTGTCACGCCTGGGTGGTTGGCACATGCCGTTTTTTGCGATTGGCGCGTTGGGCTTGTTGCTTACCGCTGTTGCAGCGACTGCGCTGCCGATCCTACGAGGGCATCTGGAGCCTGACGGCACGCGGCCACCACGCAACCCGGCGATGTACTTTCTTCGTCAGCCAGAAATGCGCAGCGTCCTGTTGGCCGTCGGCACGATGACCTTTTCGATCTTTTTGTTGGTGCCCAATTTATCGGTCTACTTGGCCGGCAACTTGCGCGTGCCCCGCAGCGATTTAGAATGGATGTATCTCATCGGTGGCATTACGGCATTTGCCATGATGATGATTGCGGGCCGTGTCGTTGATCGGTTTGGCGCAGCGCCAATGTCAGCCGCTGGCACCATGATGTTGATGAGCGCGGTCGCGGTTGGCTTTGTTGCCACCCCACCGTTGGTGCCAGTCGCCGTGTTCTTCGCGATGTTTATGGCATCGGGATCCATGCGCCAGGTGCCTTTGCAAGCCTTGGCCAGTCGGTTACCGGCCCCTGCCGAGCGTGCCCAATTCATGTCGTTAATGTCGGCGACATCCCACACCATGTCTTCACTTGGTGCGTTCGTGGCATCGCGTATCTTGGTCAGTCACACCGTGGTCATTAATAACGCGCCCGTGCAATTGCTCGATCACATGAACTGGCTCGCCACCGCTACGCTGTGCATCGCTGTGCCGGTGCCGTTTTTGCTTTGGCGTGCAGAGCGCTTGGTCCAACGCCGCACCGCAAGCCCTAACCAAACCGCGCGAGCAACGCATTGAGCTTGCGGTCGGGATCGATCACACTGGGCCCATGTCTGACTATCGAAGTGAAACCCACGCTGCTTCAGCGCTGCACTGGGTCGACGAACGCTCCGGGTCGCTGTGTCCTCCGATTGTAAATTCCACGGTGTTTGCACGGGATGCGACCTACCAGCTGCGCGAGCAGCGTGGCTACAGCCGTGACCGCAATCCCACTGGTGAGCCAGCCGAAGCGCTGCTTGCCAAACTTGAATTCGGCGCAGAAGCCATGCTCTTTCCGTCAGGCATGGCCGCTGCGACGGCAGTCTTTCGTACGCTGACCCAACCGGGCGATCACGTGATTGCACCGACCAAGGGCTATTTTACGTTACGTGGCTGGCTTGAGAAATTCGCAAAGCAGTGGCAGGTCGAAGTGCAATTCGTCGACACCTGCAACTTGAATGTGCTCGCCGCAGCGCTCCGGCCAGGCAAAACCAAACTACTGTGGTTAGAATCACCGGCAAATCCGACGTGGGAAATCACCGACATCGCCGCCGCAACGGAACTTGCGCATCGCGCTGGTGCGTACGTCGCTGTCGATAATACCGCGGCGTCGCCCGTGCTTACTCAACCGCTGAAACTTGGGGTCGACTTGGTGATGCATTCAGCCACCAAGTACCTCGCTGGCCATGGCGATTTACTGGCCGGGGCCCTGGTGACACGAGCCCTCGATGAGGCGTGGCAAGGCTTACGCGACTATCGTTATACCGACGGTGCGTGCCTTGGTCCGCAAGAAGCGTGGCTACTACAGCGCAGCATGCGCACGCTGTTTGTGCGAGTTGAACAGGCTTGTAAAAGTGCAGCGGTGCTCGCGGATTATTTGCAACGTTACACCCAGCTTAACGTGCTGTATCCCGGCTTACCCGATGCGCCAGGTCATGCCATCGCAGCAAGCCAAATGCGTGGCGGTTTTGGTGGCATGTTCTCGGTGCGGGTTGGACGCAACGCAAGCCAAGATCCAGCGCAGGCGACACGTCGTGCACTGGCGGTGCTACCGCACCTTCGCTTGTTCGCCAAGGCTACCTCGTTCGGCAGCGTCGAAAGTTTGGTTGAACATCGTTATACTATCGAAGGCAGCGCCGGCGGCTCACCGCCAGATCTACTACGGTTTTCGATTGGCTTGGAATCCGTCGATGATCTAAAAGCCGACCTTGATGCAGCGCTACAGACGGCGGGCATTGTATGAAACCGCGCGTGCGCATCGCGACGTGTCAGGCACTACCCGAACTCGATCCAGATCGAATCCCGCTGGAGCAAGCACTGCGCGACGCCGACATCGAATTTGAATGGCTAGCATGGGACGATCCACAAGCCGACTGGCTCGCACCAGTCACGACGATAATACGCACGACCTGGAACTATGTGCCAGCGCATCAAGCGTTTGTCGCCTGGGCTCGGCGAGTGGCCGCGGTCGCACCGTTGTGGAACTCCGCTGACGTCATCGCGGGCAACGTGCACAAAGGTTACTTGCTTGAGCTCGCGGCACGTAGCGTGCCCACGGTACCGACGGTGCTGCTGCCGCAACACGGCGTAATGCCGCCAGATCTATTTGCCACCATCGGCGCTGAGCGCATCGTGATTAAGCCAGCGATCGGTGCTGGGTCGTTTGGTGCAATGTGGTTCGCGGCCCACGCCCCCGGGGCATGCGACGCTGCGGTGCAACACGCCGCCACGCTGGCATTGGCAGGCGACGTTTTGCTGCAACCGTACGTTGCGTCGATCGAAGTATATGGTGAACGCTCGATGGTGTGGCTCGACGGTGAAATTTCCCACGCGGTTCGAAAAAGCCCACGGTTTGCCGGCGACCGCGAAAACATCGAAGGGCCGTTGCCAACCACCGCGGCCGAGCGGGCCCTCGCCGCCGCGGCCCTCGCACCATTCGTCGACCGCATCTTGTACGCTCGCGTAGATATAGCCAACGATGATCACGGCCAACCGATGATTATGGAACTGGAGTTGATCGAGCCATCGCTGTTTTTTGCTAAACAACCGGGTAGCGCCGATCGTTACGTCGCTGGCCTAGCGCGCCGGATGCGCGCCGATGCGCAGCGCAAGTGCTAACTTCGCAACCGCCATCACCGTTGGTATCGGCGGCGGCGCAGTAATCATGCGAAAGCGCGCGGCTAACGCATCGCTACTAGGATCATAACTAGCGATCGTTGCCGGCGGAATTGCTTGATACAACAACTCAGCGCTAACCCCGACGGCGCTACCTGGCAACGCCACCCGCACCGTCGCGGCACCGGGTTGATGTTGCGCCACATTGGCCACGCCGATCGGTGCCAACCGAGGATCTGCGTCGGCACTTCGCCAGCCTAACGGCAAAATTCGATTGTCTTTAACAAACTTGGCGACACCCAATTGTAGATGAGTCACTCGCGCATCGGCGCCAACGGGTACAGCTTGCCAAATGCTAGGCGGCCCGCCCGCAGTTAACCGACCGACATCAGGCACAACCGTTTCGCTGCGCCCATCAACACCGACAATGCGCCCTTGGTGATGTGCGCCGGATTCAAACACCAGCTGGCCGCGACGGTCGAAGGCTTGCACATGCAGCCACATCCGCCGCGACGGATACCCGGTTGGCAATTTATGCCCGGTCAGATTTTCGACGCGAATAGCGACGTCGATCGGTCCGTGGGCGTCGGCCGAACCAGCGACCTCCATCGATAACTTGGCCGCCGACCGCAACAGCGCTGCACTCCGCAATGCCGCACTCTGCAGGTCGGCCGCACTAACCCCCGCACCAAGCCACGCCGCAAATGGAGCCAAGCTTTGCAAA
>JAYWHS010000978.1:0-2350 GCA_043777635.1 Kofleriaceae bacterium
CAATCAGCGCAGGCGTTTTGATACAACCAGCGTGCGCGGTACATGGTTGGCGTCGTGAATACTGCATTGCCGCCAGCAAGTGGCACACCGTGCAGCTTGGCCAAACTCCGGGCTCGTTCGGCCTTTTTGTCGTCGAGCTTTTGCCGTTCAGCGAGTTGTGGATCGGCCGCGTCGGTTTGTAACGACACCATGGTCAGCGCTGTCACGGTGGCCATGAGTGCCAGGCCCAACGCCAACGGCACGATGCGCTGTCGCGGTGCCGTGGTTGCGCCACGGTCGATAAACGGCATCATCATCAACAAGCCGATAGCGACGCCTGGTGCACCCAACGCTGCAGCGGTTTCCCACGACCCAAACAGGTGGCGAAGTTCGAATAGCCAGCGAAAGAACCACAACGGTCGAGCATCGTACGCTGCCGATGGATCGGCAGGTGCGCCAAGCCCGGCACCGTGCTGGCTGATGGTCCAACCGACCACCGCCGCCATGCAGATCGCCATGGCCAACAAATTGCGAAAGGTCTGATCAGGCCAGCGCGGTGTGGTGCGCGCAAGTTGTGCTTCGGACAGCGACCAACGCGGCGTTGGGCCACGTTTGCGCGCTAACATCATGTGGGCCGTCACCAGCCCCAACATCAACGCTGGCAACACAAAGACGTGCAGTGCGTAGAATCTCACCACGGTCAGATTGCCGTATTCGTTGCCTGCTTGGGCAACGCGACGAATGGTCTCGCCAACTAAGGGCGTAGACGCCGCGATGCCAACTTCAACTCGGGACGCCCAGTATGCAGCTTGGTCCCAACGCAGCACGAACCCGGTCACCGCGATGGCCATGATTAGCACCATGCTCAAAATACCGATCCACCACGTCAATTCATTCGGCCGGCGATAGCCGCCCCACACCAGCGTTTGCAGCATGTGGATACCGCAGATGATCACCAAGGCCGATGCAGCGTGGAGATGCACGCCTCGGATCAGCCAACCGAGCGTCAGTTGATCTTCGATGAACGCAACCGAGGCCCAGGCGTTGTTGCCCGACGGGCTGTAGTAGAAAGCCAGCACAACGCCGGTGATAGCTTCGAGCGCAATGAGCAATACCAACATCCAGCCAAACACATAAGCAAACGATGCGCCGCCTTTAAGTTTTGGACTGGCCGCGAGCGCCGCTCGATACCCTGTGCGCGTGTCCAGCCAGTCTGCAAGTTTGGTTAGCGGGTTCATACTCGGGTCCTCGCGCCGGTGCCTTGGCGATACGTCACCCACCGCAGTTGCAGGCGACCGCCGACGACTTCAATCGGCAACGGGTCCATGCCGCGCGGGGCTGGGCCGGTTGTGCGTTCACCGTTGGGTTCAAAATAGCTTTCATGGCACGGGCATTGGAACATGCCCTTCTTGTTGTTCCAGCCGATCGCACACCCCAGGTGCGGACAGATCGCCGACAGAGCGACAACTCGGTCGGCGGCTTGGCGTTGCACCCACGCTGCGCCTAGCGAAACATTTTCAGCCGAGTTCCACGCGTCGCGAATCACCGGCGCCACAACATCGAGTCGGACCGGCGCCGCACCGACGATGAGGCGCTCTAGATTGCCGACATCAATCGCGTCGGATGGCGTGGTGACAATCGTGCGATTGGTTGGGTCGCCAATCACCCGCAGGGCAGGCAACAACATGGCTGCACCCATGCCGCCGCCGAGGGCGCAGCTTGCAACTTTGATGAACCGTCGACGGTCTGGTGCTTCCAGTTGGTCAGCGATTTGAGGTTCGACCGTTTGCGTCGGCTTTTTTGCCATGACACGCACGGTATCAATATCCGCAGACAACATGAGTTGTGCGGTTGGTCAAAATGATAGCGACTGCGTTTCGCTACATTTTCAAAAAAATCCCGTGCCGCCGTAACCAAAAATTGCCGACGGCGTACAGACGCGGCGCGGTTAGCCGAGCGTGCGTTCTTCGCGTTCTTGGTCTTCTTTGCATTTAATGCAAAGCGACGTTTCAGGCCGTGCTTCGAGGCGCTTTTTACCGATTGGTTCGTCGCACACGTCGCAGGTACCGAAGCTGCCGTTTTCGATCTTCTTGAGCGCAAGATCGAGTTTGGTCAGCAGGCTCTTTTCCCGGCCGCGCAACCGAAATTCAAACGACTGAATGTATTCGCTGCTCGCGAGATCCATTTCATCGGCTAGGTCGTTGGTATCTAATGTCATATTTTCTGACAACGTTAGACGAGCTCGTTCCAGGACCAGGTGACGCTTTTCTTCAAGCATCTCCTGGAACTTCTTGAGTTCTTTTTTATTAAGGGCCTTGGCGGCGGATGCGGTAGCGGCAGTTGACACGATGACCTCCCCAGATGGGCCCGC
>JAYWHS010000979.1:0-2349 GCA_043777635.1 Kofleriaceae bacterium
CGCGAAGGTGCCGATGGCAATTTCATGATCATCCTCGCCGATGATGGTGCGAAGGCTGGTGCAGGCACCTTGGCCACATTCAATCGCAGCATCGGCCCGATGGAGTTGACGCGGCCAACGGACGGTACAGGCTACTTGCCATCGATGCGTATCATCGACCCTGCGGCCACTGGGCGGATGGCCGGCACCAACGGCGCTTATCGTGCGCCGGTATCGATGCCAAGCGGCGAGATGATGGTTGCGTACGCACCAGCTTCGTCGCTTGCGGCAACCAGTTTTGACTGGGATATCATCGCGATCAATCCTGCAACCGGTGCCAAACAAACCTTGATCGGCGGTGCTCGTGCTCAACTCGACGCAGTGCTCGGTTATAAATCACCATCTCGGGACCTGTATTACAACCGTCGGCAGTTGGTGTTCGGTGGTGCCTACGATGCGTCACGCGGCGAACGCGCCGTTGTGCACATTCCTGACGCGCCGATGCTGTTTTCGCTGCTGACCAGCAATTTGCGGCGCGGTCGTCCAGTCGAAGAATTTCGCAAAGCCACCCAACTGGCGGTCTTTGCCGAAATCCCGGCCACTGCGATGACGCTGTCGGGCGCTGGCCCGGGTGGTATTTTTGAGTCTCGCAAGTTGCTAGGCCGAGCCAAGCTAGAATCCGATGGCTCAGTGAAGGTCGACGTGCCAAGCGGTATCGGTGTGGTGCTTGAACTGCAAGACGATGCCGGCAACACCATCGCGAATATGGGCGAGGAGCACCAATTCGGTGCTGGAGAAGGCATCTCGATGGGTATTCGGCAGCCGTTGTTTGATGCAGTCTGCGGTGGTTGCCACGGCTCGGTCTCGGGCAGCGAGCTCGATGTTCACGTGACACCTGATGCGCTGACCGGTGCTTCGCAGTCGCGTTCGGCCGCTGCTGCGGCGTTTCAAATTAACCAATAGCCAGCCCGAGGTGATGCCATAACTCTGGGTCGGTTGTGGCATCTTTGCATTGATTACAGTGCGTTATGCGGGTGGCAACGTGCTTGAGATCGCTGCTTGGATACCCGTTAGGAAACCGCATGAATGTTTTGCACTTGGGCGCCGTCTACGGCATACCTAACGCATCATTTGTTGGCAGTCCGGTGGTACACCCGCCACCTCGGAGGTTTCAGTATGTTTTCAAAAAGTTTTTCATCCCTGATGGTGTCGCTGGTATCCATGTTGGCGCTAGGCCTTTCTGTGAATGTTGCCGATGCGAAGACCAAAGCCAAAGCTAAGCCAAAAGCCGCAGCCGTGGTGAAGACCCCGAAGGTGCCAGCCAAAAAAGTGATCGTGGTTACCCCCGAGCACAAAAAAACCATGGCTGAATTGTTGGGCACCTACAAGTTTGGCATGAGCAAGGCCGATGTGTTGGCCCAGCTAACCAAACAAATCGATGAGCAATACGCCGAGAAAATCAAAGCGACGACCGACGTTTATGTGCAAGACGGCTTGCGCAAAGAAAAGAAGGCCGACATCGCTCGCATCACCAGCACGTATATTGAGTTCAACGGCAAAAAAGGTGGCTGGGACGTTTCGATGATCGAAGACGAATTTGCCCACAACACTGGCGAGTCGATGCTGACGCATTGGGAAAATCAAAACGGTAAAAACCAACGGCGGTTTTTCTTTTTCGTTGATTCAAAACTATACAAAATGTTCGTTTCAATCGACACGTCGATTTTACCCGCCGACAAACGCAACTTTGAAACCTTTCAAGTCGCTATGTTTGGTCGCTACGGCGAAGGCGAAATTGAGCCTGGCCGCATCAAATGGCAAGCCGGCGAGTTCAACGTAACGGCAGTTGATAAACTCAAATCGTACGACGCGTTGTGTTTGACGATTTCGGATCCAGTGGTGAGCAAATCGCTCGAAGGTACCCGCGCCTCGAAGGCTGTTGCCAAACAAGGTCCGAGCGCGATTACCAAAGCCGTGCTTGATAACGGTGACGAAAAGATCGATATCAACGCAAACTCTAACGCCGCCAACGCTGTTATTAATCAGAAATAGATTGCAGCGTCGCGGTTTAGCATCCGAAAGCGTTCACTGCGCGCGCATCGTGCGGTGATTTGCATTTCGGCGACGTAGCCTCGCAAGGCTGCCGCTATTTATGCTCGGCAGCCTCGATAGCCGCCAGCTCGGCTTCGGCAACTGCAAGTGCTTTGGGATTCTGCGCCGTCGCTGGCAGCGCTTTGTAGGTAGCCACCAGTTCGCGCCGCGCACCAAGTTCAGCGGTATCGTCGCCCTGGGCTTTCGCGATATCGATGAGCAGCGTTAGAACCCTGGCTTTGCGTGGACCGTATGCCAACGCGTTGGCTTTGTTGGCCC
>JAYWHS010000980.1:0-2348 GCA_043777635.1 Kofleriaceae bacterium
ATGCTCGATACGCTCAGTGCCGAACTCGCCGCGAACCACCAGCCGGAACTTTTGGCTATTAGCGTGCCATTTCCAGGCAATGTGTACGGCGGCCTGCGCATCGCACGGGCCTTTAAGCGGGCGTTGCCAAATATTAAAATCGCGTTGGGCGGTGGCTATGTGAATACCGAGCTGCGCGAGCTGTCGGAGCCGCAGCTGTTTGACTATGTTGATTACGTCACCTTGGATGACGGCGAAGCACCGCTGCTGGCGTTGCTTGATCACCTGCGCGATACCTCGCTGCCGCTCAAGCGTACTTTTGTCCGGAAAGCGGACAAAGTAGTCTATCGTGACGATGCCCCGTTGCACGACGTGCCGATGCGCGACGTTGGGACCCCGACCTATGTCGGTTTGCCACTTGATAAATATGTGTCGTTGTTAGAAATGCTCAATCCGGTGCACCGGTTGTGGTCCGACGGCCGCTGGAACAAGCTGACGGTGGCGCATGGCTGTTACTGGAAAAAATGTACGTTTTGCGATGTCACCCTCGATTACATCTCGCGCTACGACCCGGCATCGGCCGATTTGCTGGTAGATCGAATTGAGGCATTGATCGCCGAGACCGGGCAGACTGGCTTTCATTTTGTCGACGAAGCGGCACCGCCCGGCGGCTTGCGCGCGTTGGCGGAACGGTTGTTAGCTCGCAACGTGGCGATCACGTGGTGGGGCAACGTGCGGTTTGAAAAAACGTTTACCCCTGAATTGTGCGAACTATTGGCCCGGGCTGGTTGTGTGGCGATCAGTGGCGGCCTCGAAGCGGCGTCGGATCGCTTGTTACAGCTGATGAAAAAAGGCGTGACGGTGGCTCAAGTTGCCCAAGTTACCCGGGCATTTACCGACGCTGGCATTATGGTGCATGCGTATCTGATGTACGGTTTTCCAACCGAGACGACCCAAGAAACCGTCGACAGTTTGGAACGGGTGCGGCAATTGTTTGAATCTGGCTGCGTGCAATCGGCATTTTGGCATCGCTTTGCCGCGACTGCACATAGCCCCATCGGTAAACAACCTGACCTGTACGGCATTCGCTTGGCGCGGCCACCGACGGCGCCGTTTGCCAAAAACGATTTGTTATTCAGTGATCCAACGGGCACGGACCACGACATGCTTGGGTTGGGTTTGCGCCGCGCCCTGTACAACTACATGCAAGGTATTGGCTTTGATCAAGACCTGCGCAGCTGGTTCGGCAAAGGCGTTAAACTGCCCAAGCCGCAAGTTGATCCGCACTTGATAGCAAAGGCGTTACGCGAGCGTGGCTAATCATGGTCGGACGCTGTTGGTGATTTGCTCGTTGAATGTGGCGCAGCAGAACCGTGGCGCTGCGACTTAGCGGGCTTTGCCGCCGAGATGCGCCGGAGCTTTGTCGGGGTACAGCGGTAAAATTTCGTGGCCGACGCGCAGGTCTTTGACTGTGCGGTATTTGGCTGCCATGTCGAGGCTGACGTAGACCTTGTTGGAATCAAACACCCCAAAGCTCGTCGACACGATGATTTGTTCGTCGCCGATACACTCGTAACCTTCAGGGATCACATCGTGGCCGTAGATGCTGATCGAACCGCCCAGTGCCTTTAAGAAACGTTTGGCCTCGGTTTGTTTGGCCGAGCGCGCCCACAAGATTTTACCGACCACTGGCGTGTCGAGTACGTCGAGCGGACTGTTGTATTCACGTCCTGAAAGATCTGCGGCTTCGATGTCGGCAATGGAATTGATCTGCGCTGCCGGTGCGCCGTGCGTGAACACCGCACCACATGGTGCAACTGCTGCTAGTGAAAATGTATGCAGGATGCCGCGCATCCGCGCCGATGCTGCTGGCCCGAGAATTTCTTCGAGTAAAATGACTTCATCGGCAGCAAACTTGGCGGTGTGTGGGCCACCAATATGGCCATGTTCATGATTGCCGAGCAAGGCGTGGACCCGGCCGTGGTATTGCGACGCCAGCTGGGCGAAAGCAATCACCACGTCGCCGGATTGATCACGGTAGAATTCGCCGAGAAATTCCGGCCATTCTTCTTCTTCCATGTGCGGGCCATGGATCAAGTCGCCGGTGAAAATGAGGTGGGCATCACCACCATATTTATGCAACGCGGCTTCAAAAACTTCGACGATGCGCTTGAAGTCGCGCATGCATCCTTGCAGATCTGTGCACACGATGAGCCGACCTTTGTCGGGCAATCGAAGTACACGGGCCATGACTCGGTACGCTAGCAGGCTATCCGTCGGAAAAGAACCCCAGGTCGCCCACTATTGCCCAACTGCGGCGTATCAGCGGATCGCACCGGCTGTCGCGCCGTACTCAGCGTGGTACGCTG
>JAYWHS010000981.1:0-2346 GCA_043777635.1 Kofleriaceae bacterium
AGCATCAATGCATCGTTGATGCCATCAACACAAATCACGTAAACATTACTTGGCTACTATTTTAGGTAGTATCGATTCACGACCTGGCGAGCCAAAACTCTCGTTGTCTGCTCTAAGGAAATGGCTTACGCCGCGCGCGACCAACCCACGGTGAATCGGTCCGAAAATCGGACAGATGTGATTTCTGCATCCACTTCGTGCGGTGGTGGTCGCATGAATCTAGGTTGCAGGAACATGCCGGGCGGCACCTGCCGCTGAAGTTCGATGAGCCTGGTGGTCATGGTCCACTTGGCCATTTTTGCAGGAGTCTTGGCGTGTAAAATGGCGGTGTTGGGCGACGATGCGTCGTCGCCGTATCGCCGATGACGGCGTGGGGAAAGTAAGTTCGCGATGGCATCCGCGACTTTGCGGTAGGCGATCGTGAAGGCGTTGTGGAGTCGTTGGAAGGCGCGACGGAGATGGGCCGACGAAGTATGACAGCTTGGAGCGGGGGTTGGCGCAAAGTTTAGCGGCGCAGCATGGGGGTCTTGCTGGGTGATGGCGACTACGCCAAGCGACGGCCGGCCCACTCGTTCGCTTGCTGCAAGTGCCACGATTGAATTTAGTAGTTCAACATGACACGCGCGTAGCACTTCCTGCTCTAGATTTTGGAATACTGGGAGCGGTGTTAGCTGCAGCCTGGTTTCACGGGTGTAGTCCGCTTCGTGAATCGTATCAATGGCGATGCCTCGACGACGGCAAGTATCGCGTGCGCGCCGTAGAGCATGGCGATCGATACGCTCGCCGACAAGCGTCATGTCCCCTATGAGCGCAGGGACTGCCGTCGCGCCGGGCCAATCGAGAGGTGAATCGACCAGCCCTTCTTTCGCGCCTTGCGCCATACAGTAGCGTAAGCGATCGATTGTTGCTGCGTCGTCAAGGCATGGTATCACCCGCACTCGGCGGCCCCAAAAAGGCCCACGCCAATTGTGTGCCCGGCCACATTCTCGGGCAAAATTACTGTTGACGTAGCCACTGAAAAACGAAAACTCTTCGGCGCAGGTTGATGATGCAAGGTACTCCCAATGATTGGAAAGTACCGCAAACGAATATAGCTTCACCAGTGGGTACAGTTCCTGCGCCGCCGATAAGATGCCAATCATGCGCCGCCGAAGTTGAATTGATGGGCGGAGCAGATACCGTCCTTGAATAGTTCGAGTAGTACATTCGTAAACGGTATTCGGCATGTGTTGGCGGAGCGGATACGTCATACCGTTTGACCAAGCGAAAGTCGTGCCACGCTAGTCGCTTGAATTTACTCAACGTGCCGTCCGGTATTGTCCGGTTATCGGACAAATTGTGTCCGCGCGTCCGCGCGGCGGACAGCCCTCGCCGAGGGTTTGACTTTTGCAATAGCGGATGAGCCCGGGAGCGCGGGTGGCTGAGCCTAAGTACGGGTGGCTGTGCGCGGGTAGCTGAGCCTAAGTACGGGGAGCCTAAGTACGGGTGGCTGAGCCTAGGTGCGGGTGGCTGAGCCTAGGTGCGACCGGGTGGCTGAGCCTAGGTGCGACCGCCGGACGCCGTGTTGTTACGGCAATAGCTGCGATTTGAGCGTCATGATCGGGTCGGTCGTGTGGTCGAGTGCGCCCCATACCAGTGTTGCGCCAGTTCCTGCGACGTGGAAGCCATCCAAGGGGGAGCCAGGTGCCAGGGGCGAAGCCGACCACGTCATACCGCTGCGTTGGGCTAACATGAGGTCGGCGTTCATGCCGTCCTGGTACACGATTGTCGGCAGGCCGCCACGCAGCACGATGGTGGCGCTGGCACCCACGGGATGCGCGCGGTCGTTGTTGCGGGCACCGTCATCTACCAATTGCGGAGGTGTGACCGTGCCGTTCCACGAAGTATAATAAACCGCGTCGATCAGCGCATCTTGATAGGCTATATGAATAGTTGTGCCATCAGCGACGGCGCTGGCCCACATCCCGCGATCGCCGGATTCATCGAGAACCGTCTCCGTAAATTGCGAACTACCCGACGCGGTTTCGCTTGCAACGACTAAGGCGGTGCGGTTGCGATCGTAGTACACGGCCGCGAGCCTGCCGTCCGACAAGCCGAGCAACGTTACAAACAGGCCGCTGCCCGTCGGCATATCAACCGTGGCTGGCTCGGCAAAAACTTCGCGACACATCGTGGCAACACATGCTTGGCCGGTGGCACATGCTGCGGCGCAATCCGATGTGGTCGCAGCGCAGGCCTGAAGTGGCGCAGCGGTGGCAGCCACAACGCAGGCGCGACCACTGCCACACGCGCCGGCACAGCTTGCATCGCTGTTAACGATTACACTGATTGTCCAATCACTTTCAC
>JAYWHS010000982.1:0-7860 GCA_043777635.1 Kofleriaceae bacterium
ACTCAGTGGTAGAGTGCAACCTTGCCAAGGTTGACGTCGAGGGTTCGAATCCCTTTTCCCGCTCCACGTACAAATTCTTAGAAGTCCTCAAGAGTCCCTTTAGGTACAATAAAACAAGTACTTAGGTCTCGAAACAGGCCCCCAACCGGTCCAGGGCGTTCACCGAAATCCCATGACTTCCGGCTTTCTTGTGGGTACGCTTGTGGGTATGGCGAAAACGGCAGAATCCCGTACCCACAAAACGAGCGCATGGGTACCGCCCAAGCGCGCCAAGGGTAAAGCCTTCACCGCGCTGGAAATCAACGCTCTCAAGCCCGGCCCTCGGGCTTATCGGTTGTATGGCCGGGATGGCCTGATCATCGAAGTGAAGCCCACAGGGGCCAAGCTGTGGCGCTGGCGCTACCGACGCGACAACGGCAAAGAAACCATGACTTCGTTGGGCTCCTACCCCGCTGTTTCGTTGGCCGCGGCAACCACACGCCTTGCCGATGCCATGCGAGCCCGGGCTACTGGCACCGACCCGATCGAAGAAAAGCAGCGCGCCAAGGCCGAACGCTCAAACACGTTTGAGTCAGTAGCGCGGCAATGGCTGGCGTTTACTTCGCCGAACCGCAAGCCCCGGAGCAACGCCAAGATTCAACGCATTCTGGAAAGCGACGTATTTCCCCACTTCGGTGATGTTCCAATTGCTGAGATCACCGCCAAGAGTGCCTTGCCCGTGTTTGAACGCATGGTTGCGCGCGGCATTGTTCACACCGCTAGCACGGCGCTTTCTTACTGTTCAGCGATTGCCGACTACGCGGAAACCGAAGGCTTGCTTGAGTCAGACCCTTTCCGAGCCATCGGTAAGCGGATGCCGGCGGAGCAGGTAAAGCACTTTGCCGCGATTACCGATCCGCGTGAGTTGGCCAAGCTGTTACGCGCGATTGAAATCGATGGTTGCGACCTGATCACCAAGTCCGCGTTGAAACTCTCCGCCATGTTCTTTGTGCGGCCCGCTGAACTACGCGCCATGCGTTGGGATGCGATTCAATGGCACAAAACCGAGTGGCACTTGAAGTCAGGCGAGAAGAAAGAAAAACGCGATCACATTGTGCCGCTTTGCACGCAAGCCCTCGCGATCATCGAAAGCCTCAAGCCGATTACCGGCCACGGTGAGTTTGTACTCGCCTCGCGTGGTGGCCAGCGCCCCATGAGTGAGAACACGTTGAACGTGGCGCTTGACCGTATGGGCTTTGGTAAAGGCATTCACACTGGCCACGGCTTCCGCACTACCGCTCGCACCATTTTAGATGAAGTGCTGCGTTTCGATGCCGATATCATCGAACATCAGCTAGCGCACCTAATACGGGGCCCACTTGGCGACACGTACAACCGCACAACCAAGATCGAAGATCGGCGCGTGATGATGCAACGCTGGGGCGACTACTTGGAAGGCTTGAGCGCTGACAACGTGGTGCCGTTCCCGAAAGCTATTGCAGGATGAGCGAGCGCACGTCGTAGCGATACTTTCTTTTTGCCCCGCCTAGCCGAAGGCTGATCACCGACGGCGAAAACTCGCGAAACCCTTGGCGAGCTGGCGTGGCGCTTTTTGTTTTGCAGGGGCGATGTGTGAAAGGGACGCGATGACGACTAACCAGCACGACGACCGATTCAACATCTGGCGCTACCGCGTAATGGACATAAATGAAGCAACAGCACTTTCATTTGGCGAGGATCCGCGCCGGGTCGACAACATAATGGGCCAAATCGCTAGGCTAGGCCACGAGGCCCACGGTAAGGGCGCATCGTGGGTTATGGACCAAGTTCACCGCGAAGATCATGAGAGGGAGAAAGGGCGAAAGCGCATCTTGGCGGCAATTCAAGATGGAAGGATTGAAGCTGAGCTTGACAAAACTACCGGCCAGTACCAGATCCATCTTAGTAGCCTGGTAGCGTGGTTGCGTACGTTTGGCGAGTTGCCACCGATTTTGCGATCATTCGACGAAGAGTTACCTCAACAACCGCAAACAATAGAAAACCAACAGCTACCGAACGCACGCGACACGAGTAAGGTCTTTTCGATTCCCAAAAAGCTTGGTTATTACTCACCGCTCGAAGCCGCGATCAGATGGTGCGGTTTCGTCGAGAACGAAGCCGAGATTAAACGCTCCGTCGCTTTGCAGCAAGAAACGGACTTGGACAACGGAGAACCAGATTCCGATTTTCTGCCATACGTTAAAGGCTGGCCCAATTTGAGGGAAGCCCACGACATGATCATTGAAGCAGTACTTGAGGACAATATTAAAGTTAATTTTCATTTGGGAGTACCACCCGGAAAAATTGCAGACATCGAATTGCGCCGATGGTTCCGATCGTTCTTGCCCGATCAACGTCCATTGTTTCTCTTTGATGGTGACGAAGACAACGACGAAGACAACGACGAAGCCTCGGCCGAATTGCGGCAAAAAGTCTTCGAGTTGGAGCAACAAAGATCCGTCATCAACGAATCGTTCACCGAGCTTGAACGCCAGAACGAAGCCTTAAAGGCGGAACTTGTAGCATTGAGGAAACAAGTTGAATCGTTGCAAAGTTCAACGCGACCCCAACAAACTCGCGCACGGCGCACACTTTTGACGCTCATCGCCGCACTTTGCGACTATAGCGATCTCGATTGGCTCAAGCCTGGTGTAGCTGCTCAAATTTCAAAAATGACTGAGACAATTGACGCGCCGGTATCAGATGACACCGTGCGTGGCGTGCTCAAAGAAATCCCCGATGCGCTTGAGTCCCGTCAGGTGTGAACTTCGCAAATGTGAAACCTAATTAGGCGAGCGCAAAACCTAATTCGGCCAGTTCCGTTTAGCCAAATGCCAATGATAACCCGTGGTCACGGAAGTCCCGTGGCGAACCTTCTCAAACCAAAAGGTACGGCAACATGGCTAACGACAACAAATTCATCAGGCTTCAACACGTTCTTGAACGCACGGGGTTAAGCAGAACGGGTCTTTACGGTGCCATGGCGCTGGGCACGTTCCCAAAATCGATCAAGATTTCCGGAAGAGCGTGCGCATGGATCTCGGGCGAGATCGACGCATGGATCGAGGGGCAGATTGCCGCAAGCCGCAAGGGGGCGGCATGAGCTCCGAAGTTGCAGCGAGCCCAGCGGTTACCGCGTGCGCCGAGTTGACGCACACGGTGTTTGACCGCTTGCGTGAACTGGAAAAGCACGATCCGCATGGCGTGGAGCAAGTAGTGGCGGCAATGGTGGCGCACCTACGAAGCTGGCACCCGGAGGCGGTAGCGCCGTTGGGCACGTTGCCCGATGCGGAAGGCCCGGCAACGGATCCGCGCACGTCATACGCAACAAGCGATCAACCGCGCGCGATTCAACCAACGCACCAAAGCCCCCCAAACCCCCCAGGCTCGATCAACGGGCCGCGATCATGACCTACCTGAAAAACGCCCCCAAAGAGGTTCAAGGCTCTTTGAGGGCTCACGCAGAAAGCAGTGACAATATGACACTAGCCGAAAACGATAACGTTCACCAACGATTTGCCACTGAAGCCCACCAACAAGAAGCAGCGTTGTTGGCTTCTCTTATCGACTGCCCGGACCTACTGCTAGAGGTTCAATCGACTGGGCTAGCCGCTACGGATTTTCAATCGTACCCGATGAAAATAGCCTTTCCCGCGTTGGAAAGTCTGGCCGCTGTGAAAAGCCCCATATCCCCAGAGACGTTGGCAGCTGAAATTCGGCGTATGCGATCCGAGGTATCAGAAGATGTAATCACCATTGCGGCGTACACGTTCCCAACTAGTGCCATGAGGATGGAAGTCCGCAGCGTGGAAGCCGTAACAGATCTAGCGCTGCGGATACGGAGCCGCTCAACTCGCCGGCAATTGCTGGCCATCATTGCCACGGCGAATGATTCGCTGTTGCGTGGCGAATCGATCTCCGAAACATCGGCAACGATCATCACCGCGGTCTGTAGTGTTTCCGCTGCGGATTGGCCCGAGCCGTTGCCACTTGAAACCGTGTTGCCAACGGTCGAGCGTTTGGATCTGGCGCTGCTACCGCCGATTGCTGCAACATTTATTGCAGACTTGGCCATGCGCGCTTCGGCCTCCGCTGATTTGTCGGCTTCTGTGTTGATGTTTGCCATCGGTGGCTTGATTGGCCGTCGCATCGGTGTGCGCATGAAAGACAAGGACACATGGGTAGAGTATCCCAACATCTGGGCCCTCAATGTCGCGCCCCCCGGTGGCGGCAAAACGCCAATGACAAATCCTGTTATCGGTTTACTCGATAGAATCGAAGCGACTCACCTTGGCGCGTGGCTCAATGACGAAAAACAGCGCGCACCGAAGGTCTTGGAAATTGACGCTCGATTGAAGCAAGCGCAAAAGCAACTCAAGGCCGCAGTGAAAAATGACGAAGGTGTCGCCGAGGTGCGTGAACTCATTGCTGCGCTACTTGCCGAACGCGAAAAGCTCACGGTGCCACGTCCGCGCTTTGTGATCCGCGATGCCACGCCCGAAGCTCTGCAAGACAAGTTTCGCGGTTGGCCGGCGGGGATTTTGTGCGTGCGGGATGAGCTAAGCGGCTTGATTCACGAACTAGACAAGCAAGGCCGCGAAAGCCAACGGTCAATGCTAATCGAGGGCTGGAACGGCAACACGCGTTACACAACGGATCGTAGGCAAGCGCCAAACACCGATGTTGAGGGCATGACCATTTCGATCTTCGGCAACATTCAACCCGGGCCGTTGCACAAGATTGTGACGGATTCCCGCAGCGGCATTGGCGATGATGGCTTGTTGCAACGCTTTAGCTTTGGCGTGTGGCCCGACGTTGAGCCGTTTGTGGCCGCTGACCTGGCACCTAACGAGATTGCGAAACAAGCGGTGCTTGAGCGCATGCAAGAAATCGCCGCGTTCCCGGTTGGCCGCGTTGGCGAATGCCCCACCGTGCGATTTGCTTCGCGCCGTTGGCCGATGAAAATTATTGCCGTAGCGCGTGCCCCAAACACCGATGAGTCGCCCGCAATGCAACAGTGGCTTTGCAAGTTGAACAAACCGTTTGCAGCGTTGGCGTTGATTCGGCACGTGCTGCGCTACGGTGTGAAGGCTTCTGTTGACCGTCCGATCTGCGATGAAGATGCCGAGTGCGCTGCGCTGCTAGTGCAAGGTTACTTGGCGTCCCACGCACGTAGGATCTTTGCGGGGGCCGACGCCGAAGCCACCGACGCCCGTTGGATTGCCGACCAAATCGAAAACGGATCACTTGGCTCATCGTTTACCGTGCGCGATTTGTTAACTCGCAACCGCGCCCGCTTCAAAGACGCCATCGTGGCGAACGCAGCGTTGCAACGCTTGGCCGCTGCGCATTGGGTGCGCTTGCGTCGGGTTGAAACCCAAGGCCGGCCCTCGGAGATTTGGGACGTGTCGCCCCGCATTCTGGCCGGCAAGCGTGCCGCATGAGCTGGCTACAAAAAACGATTGCTCGCATCAATGGCCAACACGCACCACAAAAGCCCACGAAAGTACCTTCTGTGCGCTTTTGTGAGGCTGTGTTGGATAAAGAGGGCGCAAATGAAAATGCGCCAAGCAACCGGAACACGAGCCCACTCCGCATTTGCGCAACGTGCGGCGCAACTCGGCCCGTGATGTTACTCATGGCTCCGGGGTTCGACGGTTGCGCGTGGTATTTATGCGCCCCTTGTTGGCGCGCTTGAACTCACCTGCTCCGCAGGAACTAACTAGTTGAATTTGCGGAAATTGGATCACGCGTAAAATCGACCGATTTGCGACTTCAAAACTGCCCGCACAACGCGAAAATACTCGCTAGCAATTACAAGTGCTTGCCCCTTGCATAACAAGGGGAAAACAAGCCGTTTATCAAAGGCCAACGTGGCCACTCGTTTTACCAAACGAACCGCGTTAACTCGCTGACTTTGCTTCCTGCCCAAGGGGCGCGGGCAATCGAAACATGGCAGAAATCGGGTCACTGTCGATCTCGCGGAGGCGTTGAGCTTCCAAAAGTTCAGCGCGCGAACGAAACATGACACGTTCGATCGCGGCTTCATAACGGGCCAGCTTGGTGAACGCATCGTTGCGACCCGCAAGGCACGCGAAGGCAGCGCCGTTGCTTTCGGTGCGGATGCGTTCGCGCTCGTAGGTGAATAGCTCTACTTCAAGCGGCCCAATGCGCCGCAACCGCCACGCGGCTTCCGCCACGCGGGCTGCCAGTAATTCCTCATACGGTCCAACGGGGGCCATTTGGTCGATTAGCGCCGTTGTAAACGCGGTGAAGTCCGCTCGATCCTCCGTTACCAATACAGGCGCTTTGGCAAGTAGGCCGTGTTTGATGGCGTTCTGCGAAGCGCGCGCTTGACCGATTGCCGTTTTAGGTCCGCCACGTGATGGGTATGAATCGGTTGCCATGCCGCATGTTCGCACACTGGAGAAGTCCGGAAAAGTTGTTTGAACGTGACTCGCGAGTGCGTAGACCGCTCGTCGGTAAACGCGCACAAATGCCCCCCTACAAAGTTGCAGTGGGGCGACGTTGCGCGGATTTACTGGCCGGCTGTTGGCGGTGCGGCGACCGGCGGGACCATTGCCGCGATGTTGTATTTTTCGAGTGCCAGGGCGATTGCTCTTTGAAGCTCGACCATGAGCGGCGAACGGTGGTTGTCCTTGCAGGCGTCGGAAAGGCTTAGGCACGAAATGCCCAAGGTCCACGAACCATCGGTGAGCGCAGCAAACACAATCCGCATGGTGGCGTTGGTGGTAACTTTTTGCGTCGAGTGTTGCTGTGTATTGCCTGAAACAATATCCATTGAGCCCGTCCACAACTGATCGATCGCGTTGCTGGTAATCACGCCGGAAACTGCGGGTTGAACCCCAAGCCCGGTGATCGCAATCGAGGCAGCGGCCACGGTGAGCGTGTCCGTACCTGATAGCGAGCTGTGACCCTTTGCGACGGAATACACGGGCCATTGCGTCGCAGCGGGCCCACAAGCAGCAAGAAACCCGAATACCAAAATCATCTTTTTCATTGTCCGCGCTTCCCGTTGTTCACCATGAACGTTGCGCACGTACCGCGTTTTGGACTTGGAAAGTTGCCAGACATTCGGCAAACCTGAAAAATCGAGAGAGGGGACGCGCCACCGTGCCTCTTTGGCGACCGGGTTTTAGCAACGGTGAGGGTGCGCACGCAGTATCAGGGACTTGGAAAATCTACGCGCGGTTGTCAATTCCGCTAGTGTGCGATAACGTCCGGTTACCGGACAAAGCACGTTCGGTGGCGGTTCGAATCCCTGATCAAGCGGTGCTTTCTTGTGGGTACGGCTGTGGGTATGCAGGTTTTCAACGCGGACACATTCACGTTGCTTTCGGCATGTTAGGCCGTGATGTCGAATCCCTTTTCCCGCTCCAGTTCGCGACACGTAAAAAAGCCGACCCTTGAGATTGGCTTTTTCGTTTCAAATTTACGCCGCGCACACCGCCGGTCACTTGATATCGACTGTGGGGTGCTTTGCGGAGGCATCGTGAACCGCGATTCTAGATGCTTCAACCGTGATGTTCCCTCTCATAAATGTGCGCGACACCATCGGCCCAATGCGCTAGGGTCCTTAAGGGCCATCCAATGGCGTCCGCATTTCAAGTTGCAAAGTTCATCCGTTCCCGCTTACCGGGCACCAACGCGTTTAAACTGCAAAAGTTGCTGTACTACGCGCAAGCGTGGTCATTGGTTTGGCGCGATCGCACGATGTTCACCGAAGCTGTCCAAGCACGGACGCATGGGCCTGTGGTGCCCGAAGTTTGGGCGGATATCTCCCACAACGCAGGCCATGGTATTGCCAACGCGAGCGAGCTT
>JAYWHS010000983.1:0-2344 GCA_043777635.1 Kofleriaceae bacterium
GATCCAGCACTCGGAGTGTCGCCATGAAAATCGCAACAATACTTGTCAGTAGCGCCGTTGGTGCGGCCTGCGCACTGCTCAACGTTAGCGTCGCCAGCGCCGATGAGCCGCCGACTGGCGAACCATCCGTGTCACCGGGTGCGACCGGCGCAACCGAGGTAACGCCGCTGAGTGCCACGACGGAGCAAGCGCCGCCGACCCCTGACCCTGCCGAACAACAACCCGATGCCGGTGGGCCGTCATTACCGCCCGTTGCTACTACGCCGCCGGCTGAGCCGGTCGATCGCACATCACGCTCGTCGACGACTCGTGATCGCGAACCAACTGTGCGCTGGCATGCCTCGATTGGGGCTGAAATACTCGGCGGAGATGGGTTTAGTTTCGGCTTTCGTTCCAACCTAGGCATCACCAGGAATTTGCTGCCCGACGCCCGGGTTTCGCCGAGCATCGGAGTACTGCTCACGCTTGGTTCTTCCTCTATCTCAGTGAACGATACCCGTGCCTTAGATGGTTCGCTAAAAATCGGCCAACTTGATTTTGGTGCTGGCGCACAGCTTGGCCTTTCGCTACATCGGGTCGGCTTCGTTGAAAGCCGGCTATTTGTTACTGGTGCATTATTGCGCGTCGTCGTTGATGACCGGCTGCGCTTCGACCAAGTCGCCGGCATCGTCGATACGCCATACGGCTATCGAGCCACCGCCGGCGTCAACTGGATTAGTGCATTGGTCGCTAGTCCGGCGGATAACCATTACGGAGATCGCGATGAAGACCTAAGCTGGTTGGCAATCCTGCTGCCGCATCAGGTCGAGTTCGTATGGCAACGCAGCGCAGGCAGCGACCGCTATGGTGCTGCGCTTAGCTGGGGTTTTTAACAAGCCCGGCTTCGCACAAGTACCGTCAAACGTGTCCCAGGCAAATCGCAAAACTAACCCTTGCTAGCGAGCGACGATACCGTGGTCTTCAGACAGTGCCCACTGGATCAACGCGCGTGCCACCGGCTCATTGATGTACGTTGTAACCGGCACACCGGCCCGCGCTGCAAGCACCTTGAGCCCGGCGCTCAAGCTTTGCGCGCTCGCTACACCAGCGCGATACGATGCCATGGCTAAGCCGGCCGACAACGCAACATGGTTGAACCGCGAGGCATCAATCGCCAACGCAAACGGCCGCAAATCATTCATGGCATTCGACGGAATCAGCCGACGCAAGCGTTGCATCTGCGTTGCTACAGCATCAAGGTCGACACTAATCGCTGGGAAATCAGGCTGGAACAGCCGTACCAACGCGATGACCAGCACGCCAAGTTCGTTAGCCGGCAACCTAGCAGCGACTGCGAGTTGCGATTGCGCTAATTTGAGTGCCGCGCCAGTGGCGAAGCGAATCGCATCGCGATCGCTTGCAGCGATGGTACTACCGATGACGAGCGATAGCGGATTGGTTGGTTCGGCTGCGAACGCCACCGGTTGCCGCTGCGACACGTACACTTCGATATCAGCAAAACCCAAGGCGCCAGCGACCGTAAGTGCAGCACGGACAACCGGCTGATCACTGCCGACCTTGTCACTGCGAGTTACACCATGGTGCCGCAAATCGACCCCAATGTGTTTTGCTAAGCGCTCGCCCAACAGTTGGAACAGCTGTCGCAACTCGGGCTGCACCTCGGCTGGGTAAATCACTTCATCCGCTTCCACCGTGAGCAAACTGCTCGGCGTTGGAATCATCGGAGTTTTGGGATTTACGGCAACGGTGTGCCCGGTGACAATGGCCACCATGTCGTGAGCCGAACGCGCAATTGCCAAGCTGCCATCGACACCAGCTTCGTCACGGGCTTCCATGGTGCGCGCGAGCACGCGATACGCTTCAACATCGTTCGGATGGGCTTCGATACGCGCACGCACGGCGCTGGCGACTCGACCAAGGTGGACCCTAATTGAAACCGTATCGCTGCGCCGTTTATAGAATTTAATCAAACCATCAAGCGCCGGAGCGCTACTCGGCGCACCATCGAGGGCCTGATTGTAGGCGCGTTCGGCACGTTTGGCGTCGCCAAAACCGGCTTCAAAAATCTCTGCCACGCGATGCCAGTGCGCAACGCGGGCGTCGGCATCTTCTTCATTTTTCACTAAGCGCTCGGCCGCAGCCATCGCGCGATTCCAATCGCCGGCTTTGCCTGCCAACTCAGCAACGCGAATCAACGCGTCTTCGTCATCCGGTGCTTGCACCAACGATCGTTCGAACCATGCCAGCGCGGTCGCCGGTTCACCTAACCGATCGGCGTAAAGCATGCCCAAGCGTTTCGACAATGAACGCAAGACCTCAGGCGAACGTTCAAGCCGTGCGCGTG
>JAYWHS010000984.1:0-2343 GCA_043777635.1 Kofleriaceae bacterium
CTCGGCGGCGAATCGTCCTCTGGATCACGGTTGCGATCAACCGGCACCACGCGTGGTGGTGCGGCTACTGCAACGCCCCAATGCAGCACTTTGCCTTCACGCACCAAGCGCAGCATGGTTTCGCGTAACTCCGACCAGTGATGATCGTTGCGATGATGTTCGGGATCTAGTTGCAATTGCACGCACGGCACAACTTCGAGCGTGCTTGCGACCAGGATTTGCTCAATGCGGTGCTGGACAAATGCCAAAGGAAACGCAATGCGAAGGTCGCCCGACGTTACCGACGCAAGTGCTGCAGTCGCAACGAAACGGTCGTCGGCACGCGCGGTGCGAATCGCCGCGCCGAGCCATTTCCATAAGTCGGCAGTTGCCGCGTCAAACGGCCCAGTTGCACTGCCGGTAGCGATGTCATCACGCGCCGGCGGAATATCCAACCAGCTTAGTTCGCAGCCGGTTGCAATTGCTTCGCCGAGCAGGCGTTCGATGGTGCTGCCAAATTCGCCACACAATAGGCGAGTACGTGCAGCGCGTAGCGACAAGCCCAGCGGAGGGACACGCCAAGGCATGTTCCCTAACGACCGATTCACTCGTCGTCGCCGCTAAATTTCGATTTGATCGCCATCACGATGCCGCCGAGAACTACTAGCGCCAAAATCATCCAGCCGTACTTGCCCCAGATTCCGCGCTTCATGGACGATTCTGGATATTTGGCTTTGATGGCTGCAGCGAGTTCGGGCTCATCATTGTAGGAGCTGCCATTAATTGCGGCAGCTTTACAATTGCGCACCGAAAAGTACGACCAGAAAATTCCAGTGATGTCGCAAATATAACCGGCGTGATAACCGGCCAGCGATGGTTCTTTGTCAAAAGGTGCAGGCAGCGGGCCGCATTCAAAGTCTTTTTCGCCGGTGTGGTAGATCAACAAGCCACGAGCTTCGGCGGTTGACGGTGCCAAGGCGATAACCGCCATACAAGCGATGAGCAGGGCAATGATTGGTTTCATGCCCGCCAGCTTAACCTGGCCGTCGGGTGGATAGGCGTATTGGCCGCAGTTTTTTCACGCTCGGAGGTCACGTTGGTCGTCAAACCAACGTACCATGCCGCGCATGTCGCAACCCTCGACAACTCATGTTGGCGCATCCATGCCGCGCGTCGACGGCGTGGCCAAAGTAACCGGACGTGCAATGTACGTCGATGATCTCGATGCGCCCGGTGCGTGGCATGGCATCACCGTGAGGTCGACCATCGCCCACGGCCGACTTGAAAGCATCGATACTCTCGACGGTTTTGCCGCCACCGGGGCGATTCTGGTTACCGCCGCCGATATTACCGATGTTGGCGGCTTCAATGAGATTGCCTTGATCGAGCACGATCAACCTGCGTTGGTCGCGCTTGGTGCTCCGGTGATGCACGTCGATGAAGCGATCGCGCTGGTCGCAGCACCAACCCGAGCCGCGGCGTTGGCTGCAGCCAAGCTGGTGGTCGCGCGGGTCACGCCCTTGCCGCCGGTCTTCTCGATGACCGAGGCCCTCGCGGGCAAGGTAAAGCTGTTTGGCGACGACAACATTTTTAAGCAACTGTTGATCCGCAAAGGCCATACCGACGACGCAGCGTTCGATGCGGTGATGACCAGCGCTGCGCACATCATCGAAGGTGACTATTACACCTCGCCGCAAGAGCAGATGTACATCGAGCCGCAAGGCATGTTGGCCGAATGGCGCAACGACACCTGCTTCATCGTTGGTTCGATGCAATGTCCGTACTATATTCACAAAGCGATCAAAACGTTGCTGCAATGCAGCGACGATAAAGTGGTCATTAGCCAAGCGGTCACCGGCGGTGGCTTTGGTGGCAAAGAAGAATATCCGTCGATGTTAGCAGCCCACGCGGCGTTGTTGGCACGCAAGGCGGAGCATCCCGTCAAGATGATTTACGACCGCAGCGAAGATATCGCAGCGACAACCAAGCGTCATCCAGCGCAAATCAAACACCGCATGGGTGTGTCGGCCGACGGTGATATTGTCGCTATCGACATTGATGTGGTGATGGATGGCGGTGCGTACCTCACGTTGTCGCCGGTGGTGCTGTCACGCGGTGTGTTGCATGCCGCTGGGCCGTACAAGTGTGCAACCGTGCGAGTTGCCGGCCGGGTAGTCGCTACCAACTATCCACCGCACGGGGCCTTCCGTGGCTTTGGCGCACCGCAAACTACCTTTGCGTACGAGCGGCAAATACAAAAATTAGCGCGCTTTCGCGGCGAAGATCCGTTGGCGCTGCGGCATCGGTTGGCGTTGCGCTCAGGCGACACCACCTCAACCGGCCAAGTGTTAACTTTCTCCGTCG
>JAYWHS010000985.1:0-2342 GCA_043777635.1 Kofleriaceae bacterium
GTCGGCTTTTCTTCTTGTTTTTCAATCTTAACCGGTTGCACCAAGTCTTTGACTTTCACCTTTTTAGGCTTGATCTCGGTGGTCACAGGTTTTTTGCCGCCAGGTGGCGGCGGCGGTGGCGGTGGTGGCGGTGGTGCAGCAGCCAAATCGAAGCTGTCTTTCGGCACTTCGAGCTTGGTAACTGTCCACATCGAATACAACCAGCCGCCGATGAGAAACGAGGCAACCATGGCGTTGCAGCCCATGAACAGTGGAACTGCCCAATTCGGTGCTTTGCGATGCTTAGCGTCAGTATAGTTTTGAAACATGATGGGTTACGTCCTTTGTCGGGTGGGTTGCTGCGTTTGAAGCTCAGCCGCCAGACTTAGGTGGTGCTTGACCTGGTGGGGTCCCCCCGCCAGGACTGGAAGGCACGACTTCGCCTGCGGCTTTTTTGGCCTCAGCAGCTAGAACGCGCCGGATGTCATTATGGGTCTGTGAAGTTGCACGATCAATGGCACCAGCCCACGTCGGGCCGTGAGCGATCGCCCGAAAGTTGTACAGCGCGGCCAACAGGCCACGGATTTCAGGCTTCTTGGGTGACAAGCTAGCGGCGCGCTCCAGCGCCCCTATGCCGCGATCCGCGCACTCGATGCGGTCTTCCCAGACCATCTTTTCGCGGTTCGACAAGAACGCCCAAGCCACGTTGCCAATCGATTGATAGGCTGCCGCTTTGGCATTTTCGCCCGTAGTTACATTGGCTTGCTTGTTGTACCACGTCATGGTTTCGCGCCATCGACGAGCTTTGAAGTTGATACCTGCGAGTTTGCCCATGATCTCCGGGTTGTTCGGCGCAGCGTCGAGCTGGGCTTGCCAATAACCAACTGCTTTGTCGAATTGGTCGTTGTCCAACCAGACCTTGGTCATGCGATCGCGAATCTGCTTATCGGCGGGGTTCGATTTAAGATAAATTGCGAAATGTTCCGCAGCCTTATCCGCAAATGTCGAATTATCAGGACAGCGTAATTTGCCAGTTTCGTCTTTGTCTTTGACTGGGTCACAGCCAGCCATGAAGCGCTTTTGATAGGCCAACCCAAGATTATGGTGGGTAATCGCTAAATCCTGCTTGCTCAACGAGGCTTCAAACTTTTCACAGGCCTCCGCAAACTTGCCATCTTTGTGTAGGCGCGTGCCGTCGGTATTCAAGCGCCGAGCGTCGAGCTTGTTGCATCCGGCGCTAGCAGTCACGGCCAACACCACAGCGCAAATCATCATTGCGAGGCGCAGGCTACGCTGGATGGAGTGCGAGACTCGATTTGTCGATCGGCGCATAGGGCGCGCGAGATTACATAAGTGAGTACAAGCCAGCAAGGGTTGTGGGTGACAACTCTGTGACCAGTCCGGATTGATTAACGCCAACACCTGAGCGCAGATCTACACCATTTTGCATAGCTGCAACCGCGAGCAGCACTTACTTCACATAACATCACATGCGTAAACGCGAGCAGCGGTGCGCAGCGTGGGTCGCACCCAGCAACTTCGTCGTCGGCATCATCGTGACGGTTACTTTGTTGGCATCGTCATCACAAACAAATAGTCATTTTGTGGTTTCGCTAGTGCCGCAGCCAATTCACCATCGCCCAAATCCAATACAGGCCGGATGGAGATCGCCGAACTTACACCGCGGCGTTTGACACGCCGAACAATCGCCGAATCATGGCAATGGCCGGCGCCGGCCAGAATCGCCATGTGACGAGTGGGATCTGCACTGACCCAACGTGCAGCGCCATCGGCCATCGATTCGTCCCACATTACTTGCACGGTGTACACGCGATCCATACTCGGCATTTGCGGAGCTGCCGGAGCGGCAGGGTCGGCCGCCGGCGCAGGGGCCACTGTGGTGGCTGGCTCGACCGGACCGTGGGCTTTGTGAGCACCATCATCCCCACTCATCTCGGCCATCACGCCATCGAACCAGGCGCGATGCTCAGCGTCGGTCAAATTGAGTTCAGGAACTTGAGCTTTTTCTTCGGCGGTGAGGGCTTCAAGGCCTTGGCGCACTACTTTTTTGGTCAATTCGCGGGCCGCGTTGAGCGCAACCAACGCACCTTTGGCAACAATCAAACGCTGCATTTGCGGGCGATAAAAGCCGAAGTCATATGACCAGCGTTCTTCCCAGCCACTTCGCGATTTCAGCGTGTTGTCGTCGATCCTTCCAGCGGCATAATCATCGAGCACGCCTTGAAACGGCCGTTGAAACATTTCCATGCCCAGGGCTGGTGCCGTCCAACTAGTTTGCTTGAGCAACTCTTCGAGGGCGTGCAACTGCGCCCAATGATGATGTGGATTTTTGTGTTCTTCGC
>JAYWHS010000986.1:0-2339 GCA_043777635.1 Kofleriaceae bacterium
AGCTCGCTGGTCGCAACGGCAACATCGCCGGCTTGTGGCACAAGCTGTAAGATGCGCGCCGCTGCCCAACTAAAATCAAGTTCGGCCAATGAGTTAGCCTGTTCAAGTGTCAGGTTGCCGAGTGCGCCAATTTCTAGGTAATAACCCGTCGCTGGCGAACTGCCGCCGTCTAAGCTGCGCAGTGCCAGGGCGATGCGATCGTCGGTGCTTTCAAAGCGTTGCTGGACCGACGTGAGTTCCCGTTCGCGCGCTTGTTCAAAGCCAAATGCAGCAACCCAAGATTCGGTATCTTCGACGCCTTTGCGCGCCGCTTTTAGCAAAGCGTCGAGTTTGAGTTTATCGCCGCTGATCGCAATGGCAAAATAGCTAGCATTTTCGCCGCCAAGTCGCAGGTTCACCGTGCCCGCACCGATTTCTGCACATGCGTAGCCGACACGGGTGGCAATCATGCGCGCAACCGCACTGGCACGAGCTCGATCGGCTGGATTTTTGGGTAGCGGCCATGCCAGCAATGCCACCGGATTTTCTAGCGGCATCGCAATGGGGTTGCGACTGCTTAGCAAATTGCTCGCCGTGACATTTGCGGCCGTAGGGCCGTCGTTGAAACGTTGCAACACCGAGCGATCGGCGACCGCGCGTGCAACTACCGCGCTCAGTGGTGCAAGGGCTGCTTTGACTTGGGCTTCGGTTACCGGGCCACTAATGACCAGCGTGCCCCGACGCGTCGAGTAGTAGCGCTCGGCAAATTCACAGACCCGATTTTGCTCCAACGTCGCGATACTTTTGGCGGTGCCGGCGATGCTGCGATGGTATGGATGGCCAACCGCAAATAGATTGCTGGCGAAGGTATCTGCAATCGAAATGCCGGCGCTTTTTTGTTCGAGTTCATTCAACACTGCGTCGCGCTCGTGGCGAAATGCAGCATCGGGTATTTCGCGGCAGCGCACGGCAAAACGCGCCGCTTCGACCGCGAGGACCTCGGGCAATGCAGTCGGCAAAAACGACGACACGTAGTCGGTGGCATCGAGTCGGGTCTCCGCATTGTACGATATCGTCAGCCGCGACAACTCGTTGGCAACCGTGGTGGCGCGCAGCGGTTGCGCGAACATCATATGTTCGACCACATGGGCCAAGCCAGGCATGTCGCTTGGATCGTCAATCGCGCCCACTGCCATGTGCATGGTGAGCGAAATTAATTGTGGTCCGCTCGACGGTAACACCGCAATTTTGAGGCCATTCGACAATTCAAATTCGCTTGCCGAAAATTCAAGTTTGGTTTCGCGCAGTGGCTCGCTTGGCCGTGGCATCACTGGGGCACAGGCCGCTGCGACGACGCCCAGCGTTGTTGCGAGCACTGCATAGCGAGGTGCGCGCCTGGCGTTGATCATTGCTGACATGCGCGCAGCATACGGCCTGGCTCGTCGCTGTTTCAACCTAAGACGTCATGACGTGGTCATGATGTTGAACGCGTATCCGTAGCAGCCACTGTCTAAAGCCGTGTCAGAGCGGCCGGCTGATTTGCATCCAACTGGAAAATAAGGGTGGGATGGCCTAGGCTGCTGAAATGTCGGTATCCACAATTGAGCCGGTGGCGTCAACAGACGTCACCGTTGATTGGTCCTCTGCGGATACAATTTGTTCGGTTTTGGCTGATGCAGGCAACAAGCCGCTACCGTTGCATTTGTTTGGAAGCTTCGATCACACGCGCGCATTGCATGTCGCAACACTGATGAGCCTTAGTGCCAAGGCGCGGCAAACCATCTTCGAGCAAGGAACGTGGGCCAACTGGGGCACCCGCGGTATCAACCACGCGGTGCTAGTTTTGGCCTACGATTGGATACAGGCTCAACGCTTTGCAGAGGCACTAACGCTGTTCGACGATTTGCTCACGATTCGGCACTTGGCGCCGCGTGCATATTCGTTAGCCCTATGGGCCGTGCAACACGCCAACAATCGGCTAGGCGTGCAACTCACGCGCGCACGCGCATATTTGGCCGCGAGTTTGCGCCACGGCGCGTTTGATCCAGCGATCTTTCACAATGCTGCGTGCGTTTACGCCGAGCTCGACGACCCACAAGGCATAATAATTGCGGTCAAATGCGCTTTGCGTCATCAATACGCAAGGTCGTTGCTCGAAGCCGATCCGGTGCTCGCGCCATCGGTCGTCGATTTGCTGAATGCGACCACTGATGTATCGACCGTACTGTTGCGAGATCAGCTCAAAGCCCTTGAACTCACTACCACCGTCGAGCATAGCCCGCAACGCATCGCCCAAAGGGCGCTGGTTGTTGCGGCAATTGCGTGGCGGGCGAGCTTGCCTGGGCAACGACCGCTAGCTT
>JAYWHS010000987.1:0-2338 GCA_043777635.1 Kofleriaceae bacterium
GTGCCACGAACTTTTTGTATTCCGACGCGCAAAATGCTGCGTTGCGTATTCACAGTAGCCATCACAACCTCCTGCGCACAATTGATCCCGAATGATCAATCCTCACTGCACATGACAACTTGTAACTGACGCAACACAAGGAAGGAACTTGATCGACCACAATTGCGATGCACCGCCGAAAACGAAAACAGCCGCGGCGAACCGCGGCTGCAACAAGTATCAACGTTGAACTAAAGTTAGTTCGCTTGCAGAGCGAATGCAGTGTTTGGTGCGGTCGAACCTGCGGAGTTGCGCGAAAGCTGGGTACCAAGAGTGCCAGTCAAGTTAGACAGGCCAACAGTTGCGAAGTCACCGATACCGGCATGTGTGCCGGCATATGCAAAGTCGACCTGACCGGTGCTGTACAGCGTTGCGCTGAAACGAACCGTAGCGCCTGGGCCAAAGATACTTCCTAGTTCAGCACCATTCCATTCGATGGTCACTTTGTTGGTGCCATTGAGGCGACAGATTTCGACATCTTGTAAATCAGACCAGTATGGCGCAACGAAACCATTGCCATCGGCTGGCAAAAATTGGTTATCAAAACGTGCATCGTTGTCCAACGCTGGATCGAACGACAACCAACCGTTCGATGAAACTTTGAAGCTAGTCACATTGTTGCCAAACAAAGGGAAGTTGAAGGCTGCAATTTGGTTAGCAGTTAACGCTTCATCACCAATCAGACCGAACTGGGTGCCATCGGCAATTTGAGTCAGAACCGTACCTGTGCCACCTGCCGCTGGACAGATTTCGCTGAAAGCTGCTGGTGACACAGTATTGATCGCCAACGCGAAAGTACCGGCGGTAACGCCTGGATTGCGGATTTCAAATGCAACCCAACCATCGACCGATGAAATACGCAGCGTTTCTGCGGTTGTGAGCAAAATCGACGCGTCTGCCGTGGTCAACGCAGTTTCGTTGGCGCGCAGACTAACGGCAGCGAGGTTGAAGTTAGTTGGGGTCGCAATCACCGTGACCAGCGAACCTTTGGCAGCTTTCAAGAAATAGCGGTTGGAGCTGTTGGCGGCAACCGTGACGGCAGCGAGGTTAATTGGCGTGCCTGCGACTGCGGTACCCAAATCGGTGAATACGCGATCGGCGATCTTGAAGTTAAACTGTTTGGTGTTAACCAAGTTGACCGTAGTGTCAGAAACACGAACCACTACGTTGAGCGCTGCACCACCAATGATGTTACCTCGAAGATCTGTACCATTTTTGTTGAGGGTGAGATTTGAAGCCGCCGCGAAGTCACGGTCGAACCGTCCGGTTGCAGTCAACGCATAGCTGCGCACGCGAACATTGCCGGCAAATGTTCCGCTGCTAGCGGTGATCGCTGCCCAGTTTTTGGTGTTGGCGGCTACGTTCAATGTACCGAATGCAGAGTTCTGTACACCCGCGCCAAGCGAAGTGTTGTTGTAGTCCGTGCCATACGCAAACAGCGTTGGGTTGGCCTTGGTTACGGTGGTGGTAACTACATAATTGCCAGTAACGCGTGGAGCATAGAACGCCACGTAGTAACGACCAGCTTTAGCAAAACGAAACCAATCAGCATCAGCTAGCTTTGCCGTGCCGACGGCATTGAATCTCGTAGCACTCAAACCTGCAACCGTGCCAGTGGCGACCGCAGCGAGATTCGAGTCGAGAATGGAGAAGTTCACTGCTTTGTCGCTGGTCAGATCAAGGAACGCGATGTCGCCGTCCGAAGCGACGTCGAAGTAGGCGAAGCCAGGTTCACTCGACGTAAAGCCAACCGCCGTCGGTGTATTAAGCGTACCGTCGCCGTTTGGATAGGTAAGTGCGCCGCCAGCGAGTGGCAAAGCTTTGGCGCGCAACGCGGTGCTCAGGTAGTTGTAATCAACGGCGCGGCCGCTGTAGACCACATCCGGATCGTAAACAACTTTGACGTCGTCGGTGGCTTTGAGGCCGCCAGCACGCACGCCAGCATAGGCTGTATCGGTTTCAACACTGGACGAAGCGTAGGCGCCGTTTTTCATGACGACCAGACCGCTGAAAGTCTTAAACGATTCTGGACGGGCGGTGGCTTCGATGATGTCGCCTTCCATGGTGGTGTACGAGTACACATCGATTGTGCCATCGTAGTTGCCAGCGGTGATTGCCGTGGTGACAGCGGTAGCCGCTGGCAGAGCTTTTTGGCTGATGGTGGCGTAGTAGCAAGTGTTGGCGTCGCCAGGACCGACGTCGGTCTTGAGCAGGGTGCGCGAGTCAGCCATGAACAGCACGTAGGTGCCGGCTTTTGGTAAGAAGATTTCGCGGTTGGCTTGGTCGTTGACGACCGAAA
>JAYWHS010000988.1:0-2336 GCA_043777635.1 Kofleriaceae bacterium
GCGACTTGTCGTCGACAGAAGGGACGGGAACGTCCCTTGTTTGATCGAGGCTAACCAGCAGCTTTGACACTTTGTCAAAGCGATGCTGGTAAGTGTAAGAGCTTTAGGCCCGTAGGTCGGACAAATTGCGTCAAAGATCTTACGGCTCAGCGCCACTGCGCTGGCTCGACCGGTCGCGCCTTGTCAGATGCCTGGCGATGCCCTACACAGCCACATGTCTTGCTCCGAGTTGGCAACCTGGGATGCTGTTGAAACCTCAACGCGCATTCGCAACCGTGACATATCGGCAACCGAAGTGCTTGAGGCCGCTATCGCGCGGTGCCATGCCGCTGAGTACCTCGGAGCGATTACCACCACGGCGTTTGACCGCGCCCGTGCCCAACTTCACAAGCAAAGCAACGATGCCGCCGCGCAGAACACTCGCTACTTTGCCGGCGTGCCGACGTTAGTCAAAGATTTAGCCAACGTCGGCGGCGTGGCCATGGGCTGGGGCAGCCGAGCTGGCAAGGACTACGTTTCGCGCAAGTCTGATCCATTCGTGCAGCGATTCGAGAACACCGGCGCTGTGATTTTGGGCAAAACTGCCACATCGGAACTTGGCTTGCTGCCAACGGTCGAATGCATCGGCCAGGTGCCATGCCGCAATCCGTGGGATCTAAGCCGCTCAACCGGGGGCTCGTCTGGTGGCGCGGCGGCGCTCGTTGCCGCGGGTGTGGTGCCGTTTGCGCACGGCAGCGACGGTGGCGGCTCGGTGCGAATCCCAGCTGCCGCGTGCGGTCTGGTCGGGCTCAAACCAACGCGCGCGCGTCTCGACATGGAAGGCTCGAACCTTTTACCAATCAACATCGCGACCCACGGAATTTTGACCCGCACCGTGCGCGACACCGTCGCATTTTACCAAGCGCTTGAAACACCATCGCAGGCGCGACAGGCCAGCCTCAAAAACGTTACGGCTGACGTGATTCAGGGTTTGCGTTGCGCCGTGTTTGTAACGTCGCCACTGGGGTACCCGGTTGACAGCGAACATGCAGCGGCCGCCATCGCAGCCGGTGAACTTTGCCAACAGCTCGGAGCCAAAGTCGAGCAAATCCCTTGTCCCGTCGATAGCCAAGTCAGCGATGATTTTATGAACTATTGGGGGTTGGTCGCATGGGCCCAATTACGTACCGCGCGCCTGACCTTGCATCGGCGCTTCGATGCCACGTTGTGCGAACCCTGGTCGCAACAAATTGCGGCAACCTTCGCTCGCAAGCCGGGTGCGGCGATCGCTGCGACGCGCCGCTTGCGCCGCTTTCGCCGACGTTACGCCGAGCTGATGCAAAACTACGATGTGCTGATTTGTCCGACGCTGGGGCAGCCGGTAGCTACACTTGGCGAGCTTGCACCGACACAGCCGTTTGGTCAGATCTTCGAAGGGCTGCGGCGGTTCACACCATTCACGCCTTTTCAAAATATTTCAGGTGCGCCGGCGTTATCGCTGCCGTGGAGCCAAAGCACCACCGCGATGCCGATCGGCGTGCAATTTGCTGCGGCCGAAAACCACGACGGCTTACTGCTCGGGTTGGGTCTGGCAATCGAACGCGCACGGCCGTGGCCCTTGCTTGCACCGCCTCCGCAAACCGCGCACCTACATAGGTGCTAATCGTTGCCATTCACCATCGCGTGCCGCCGATCTGCTAGCACGCCTAGTTTCGTCACCGGTTTCGCGTTGCCAGCCGGGTGATTTCGGACCATTCTCCGCGAGTCTAAAAGGAGAATCTCATGGCTGATGTATTTATTTTTGATGCAGTGCGTACACCCCGTGGTCGTGGCAAAGCCGGCAAAGGCGGTTTGTCAAATCACCATCCACAAGAGTTGCTAGCGCAATCGCTCAACCACATGGCCGAGCGCAGCAAGCTCGACAAATCGTTGGTCGAAGACGTCGCCATCGGCTGCGTGACCCAAGTTAAAGAACAAGGCGCATGCATTGCACGCAACGCGTTGATCGCCGCCAACTGGCCAGAAGATGTCACCGGCCAAACCGTCAATCGTTTCTGTGGCTCGGGCCTCGAAGCCATCAACGATATCGCTGGCAAAATCGGCGCTGGCTTTATGGAAGCAGGCATTGGTGGCGGCGTCGAATCGATGTCGCGCGTACCGATGGGCTCCGACGGCGCGATGATCGACGGCCTCAACGAAAAAATGCGCCAGCGCATTTTCATGGTGCCGCAAGGCATCTCGGCTGACTTGATCGCTACCCGCGAAGGCATCACCCGCGCCGATGTTGATGCATTTGCACTGCAAAGCCAAAAAAAGGCAGCGCAAGCCATCGAAGAAAAACGATTTGCCAAATCGAT
>JAYWHS010000989.1:0-2336 GCA_043777635.1 Kofleriaceae bacterium
CGCCAATTGTTTTTTGCCACTGGCTTCTAACGCCTCGGCATCAGCGACGTTGCGGGTCTCGGCGCTCAGTTCAACAACGACTTTGCCCACGGGTAGTGCCAAACTAGCGACTACGTCCGTGCCGGCAGGTAAGCCGTCGACAACAGGACCATTTGGCATGTCGGCAACCAGTGCGAATGCAGCGCCAGGTTGCACGCGAGTGTAAAGTTCGCGGCTACGCCCGACCAGGCCAAAGCCACTGCCGCCGGTCCAAACCTGCGCTGCGGTCACGTTGCGATAGCTCGAAAACACCAACGTTTGCTCGCGCCACAACAACGTACCTTCGACGACGCCAGCCCACGTGGCGCGGGCACGTCCGTCGAGCGAGCCGTTCGTGGCATCTGCGGCCAAGCACGTTTGCGCAGCCTGGGCTGAAGCAATGCCGCCAAGTTGCACAACAAACCCATCGGCCATGCCGCGCGATTTTGCGCTTACCACCACCCACGTTGCACGGCCCACAAGGTCGCGCATACATGTTGGCATCGTCGCCAACATCTCAACGACGGTCGGCTTGGCCATCGCAACGTCAATAATCCGCATCGCATCCGAATTGCGCCGCCATCCCAACAGGGACGCCGTGGCAATGATCGAGGTGCCGTGAGGCAGGCGGGTTATCGCCGTCGCGATATTCGCAGCAACCGCAGTATCATCGGCCGAGACTTCGCTGTTGGGGAGGGTAACGCCCGGCGCAACACCGTGGGTCGGTGTCGCCCCGGCTGTTAAGTTTGCGACACCGGCGCTGCCGCTGCCCTCCTCGCTCGCGCTACGTGCTGCGGTGCCGTCGATGTTCCACGGATCACTCGCAGCTGGCAACATGACCACCTCAGGTAAAACCCGCGGGGCACTCAGTGCGCTCGCCGGGCGGTCGCGCAACTGCCACCAAATCACGCCGCCGGACACAACCGCCACAAGGGCGATCGCACCGGCCACGACGGGCCGCTTGGTTGAACGTGCCGAACGCGCTTCGACCGCAGCGGCTTCGAGCGTTGGCTGGTTAGCCGGCTCGCTCGATAGCCAAGGCTGGGCAACATGGGCCGCGTCGTTGGCCGCATTGTTCACGCCATGGTGGGCAAGGTTGTTCGCGGTGGTAGTCACCCTCGAAAACCATGGCGGAGTGGCGCCGGCATGTACCGGCCCGCTTGTTGCTGCACCGGCCGGGTTCAGTAACGGCAGGCTCAGCGTCGGTCCTGAGGCAATATCGGCGCCGAGCTGGGCCTGCCCGGCCGCGCCGGCCTCACTGCCTTGTGCTGGCAACGGCTGCGTCTCATGCGGCGGCGAATCTTCATCGCCACCGCTAACCCGCAACTGCGCAGCAAACTCGGCAACCGAAATCGGGCGATTGGCAGCGCGGGTCGACATCGCTGTACGCAGCAAGGAATCGATGGCCAACGGCGCTTCAACCAGCGGCTTGGGATCAAGCCGCGCAGCAGGATCGGTGAGAGAATCCCATGGCAGCCGGGCCGCGATCATCGCATATATGACAACAGCAAGTTCATACACATCGGTGGCAACGCCTGCGGCTTGGCCAAAGAAACGTTCCGGCGCCATGTACGCTGGCGTGCCTCGGATGCCACCATCTTGGGTGGTCGTCGATGGCGATGAAAACAAATCCTTGGCGATGCCAAAGTCGAGCAAGACCGCGTGCTGCGCATCGACGAGAAATACATTTTCAGGTTTGAGATCGCGATGAACTAGATTGCGCGCATGCATCGCCGCCACCGCTGCGGCGAGCTGTTGCGCGAGTTCCAAGGCCATTGGCAGTGGCAGCGCGCCCCGCGTTAAACGCTCGGCCAGTGTTTCGCCTCGCAAACGCTCCATCGCAACGTACGGGCGATCATCGATCACGCCGACCGACAACACTTTAACCACCCCAGGATGCGCCAATTCGGACAGCCGCCGTGCTTCAACCAAAAATTGCTCACGGAATTTATCGGTGGCGATTTGATCAGGATGTAACACTTTGAGAGCGATCTCGCGGTGGCCCCATAACGCTGCGAAAACCACACCGCTTCCGCCACGACCAAGCTCCGCCTGCAAGGTAAACTCCCCGAGTTTACGGGGAAAAACCGTTGCTACCTCAGTCGTTGAGAGCGGGTCAGCCAGCATCGCGTGTCGTGCTTATCTTACCCGAAAGCTACCCCATTGCTAGCCGAACCAGTGCCCGCATCTACCCGATGCAGCTCGGCAATTGCCCTACAACATTAGGTGAGTCGCACCATGCGGTTCAAACCAGGAGTGCCACGTGATTCGCTTAGTAATATTTCAGAATGCTGCGTTACATGGTTGGGCGCTGCGCG
>JAYWHS010000990.1:0-2334 GCA_043777635.1 Kofleriaceae bacterium
GGCCAACCCAGCCTTCGAAGAGGATGCGAAAGCCTTTGAAGACAAATTTGCAAAACTCGCGTGGACGCACGGCTCTCAAGGTGCGGATGCGCTAGCGGCTAAGGCGCAAGCCTATCTGTTAAGTAAATCCGGTGGAGCTTGGGACGCTGCGAATGTCGAGCTTGGTAAGTTATTGAAGCAGATCGGCGTGGATGATCCATCGTGGTCGGGGGCGGTGGGCAAAGAGGTCAAGAACCTCATGGGCGTGTTTAACAAGGGCAACATCGCGGAGAAGATGTGTCACGTCGGCAACTTCTTTATTAAGATCTTGGGCAATGATTTGCTTGCAGCTGACACGGATGAATTGGGGCAGAGGCTGACTGAATGTAAGTTTAACGTCGCCCGTGTGTTGCAGCGGCAAGCGGAAATGCTGAAGAAAAAAGAGCAAAGGAACGACGATGGCAAACCATGGGATATCTCGCCCGTCGATTCAGACTCGCCGGTTAGCGGACAATTACAAACACGCGGCGATCGTGGCGAAGCATTCGAATTGCCAGAGAACGACGCCAACAAGGCCAAGCGGGCCGACTTGACGAGGAGTGACCGCACGCTCACACAAACCGGTGTAACGATGACAAAGCGTCAGCGCGGACATTACAAAGAAAAAGACCAAGCATGGGATGTCGAAAACGAACCGGTGAAAACGGCCGAAGGCACGAAAGTTTGGATCATGAACGAGCGCAATAAATGGGTGCAATGGCAGCGGCAGCTGAGCCTGCCACTTGGGGCTGGGCCGTCGGGCTCAACTAATCAGCTGATGCGCGCCGGAGAAGCGCTGGGTGTTAACCTTTTGCAGGTACGGACATCTTGCATTGCATACATTTTGCCTGAGCATCATCACACCTTGGTGGAGATCTTGGCGGCCGCCGCAGCGTTTGGTTGCCACTACACGCCTGGGCAAAAGATGTATCGCTCGATTGCGCCGTTTACCAAAGGGCAGCTTCAGGCGTGTGGCAAAGATGGCAAGTTTCCGGATGAAACGCATGGTGATGAAAGCGCTGCGAATATGCAGGTTAGGTTTAGCCTGACGAGTAGAGCCCAATGATATTAAGATATTGCAATCCAGATGTGACGCTAGTGGAGGCAGATTACTGGCAACCCACGAACGATTTTGACTGCTCATCGCGTGGCAACTTTGGCTGCAGTCGGTTGAAATGCCACAAGTGTAACGAAATGGTGCGTTGGACGATCATCGACAAACCGTCGAGATTTCGTCGATATCAATGCTTATGCCAAAGTGTAGAGCAGTTCTACGCGACTCACGTCTTGCGTTCAGAGCCCAATTGGGCCGATCATCGGATAGCCACCGCGTGGTACTGCGACGGTCACCCACAGATCACGCTGCCGATGGAGCTTGATGGAATTGCGCTTGACGAGGGCAACTGGCCGGCGATTGTGCAGCAGACGCTAGCAACGCCGCCGTTTGTGGCCCCGGGAGTCGGCGAGCGTACTAAATCATTTTGGGTGCAACGATTTTATTATTTGTTGTGGACCGAGAAGCAAAGAACGCAGGTCGGCGAAGCCGTCGCGGAGCAGTTAGGTAGTGATAGCCCGGAGCTGGTGAGTGCGGCGCTAGACTTTTTCTTCGATAATCCGCGTGCGGCAGGACACATGGAGGTTGCCGAACTGGCGTGCAGCGGCAAGGACCGTTTGCTGGCAATGCGAAATCCAAAATATCCGACACGGACCTTATATCCAAGAGTATTGGAAGTCGCCAATCGGCTACTAACAGATCCGCAACCGGGAAAAGCGCCGACTGACACTGCGGCCTTGGAAGTTGTGCGAGCAGCGATCCTCAATGGTGACGCAAAGCACGCCATGGTGTACGGCCTTGCGATGCGCGATCCGCAGTGGTTCATGGAGCATGCGAAAGCGATCGTCGTTGCAAACCCTAGCTTACTTGACGCGGTCATGTTGTCACTTAAAGACTACTTTCGTGCCGAGCAACGCGAAGCGCCGCTGAAAGAAATCGCCACGATTGGCCCTGAAGCAAACGAAGCCGTGGACGCCTTGCTCACAGTATTGGACGAAAAATCGTAGGACCTATGTAACACCTCGATTGATATCGGCGCGAAGCAGCCATCTCTCGGTGGGCTGGAACTTGAGGAATCAACACTCCGTGGTAACGGCTCAGTGCGCTTCGGTGTGATCACGTAAAGACTCCTTTCGAACTGCCTGCAGGCTGGGAAAACGGCATGACGGCGGTGCCGGTGAATTTTGAGTCGATGGTGTCGGTGGGCAAAAAAGAGTGGGACTTTTATCAAGATCATGCGGACACGGCGGAGCAGGTGGCAC
>JAYWHS010000991.1:0-2331 GCA_043777635.1 Kofleriaceae bacterium
CTGGGCGCGCCAGGCGTCGGGCGCAAGTCGTGCGTAGCCCAAGCGGCAGCGCAGTTAAACCGGCCGGTCTTATATGTCGATCTGCACGATGTCGCCGCCGATCCGCGGGCGCTCGATGCGCTGCTACGGCCGTTGCTGCGTGAAGCTCAATTGCAAAATGCGGTACTTGCGCTGGTGCGTGCCGATGAATTTGCCGACGGTGAAGGTCAGGCCTGGGCTCATGGCGCGCTTGCCGAATTGTTACGCAGTGTCCGCGTGCCGTTAGCGCTGGTTGGCGAAAAAACCCCTGGCTGGGCGTCGCGCTGCGGTCGTGTAATGATGGCATTTGCCGTACCGTTTCCGACCCCAGCGGTACAGTTGCAATTGTGGGTGCGGCATTTGCCAGCGAGTTTAGAGTTGGCGCCAGGCACCTCGCTGGAGTCGATCGTCAAGCGGTATGCGGCCACCGGCGCTTCGATTCGCGAGGCGTGCGATGAACTTGGCCGGCTCGACACGGTGTTGGCGCGCGGCAACGCGGTGACGGAGTCGCAAATCATCGACGTAATTCGCACTCGGTTGGCCCACCGGTTGGGCACGTTGGCCGCCGTGGTTCGCACCACGCTCGAATGGAACGACGTCATTTTACCCGAAGAAGTGCTGGCACCGGTCTTTGAGTTTTTGAACTATGCGACCCATCGCGAACGGGTGTTTGCCGACTGGGGCTTTGATCGAAAATTACCGTACGGCCGCGGCCTGTCGGCGTTGTTTGCGGGGCCTCCGGGCACCGGCAAAACCATGATTTGTTCGTTGCTAGCCAAAGAGCTTGGGCTCGAACTATACCGGATCGATTTGTCGCAAGTGGTGAACAAGTACATCGGCGAAACCGAGAAGAATCTTGGCCGAGTTTTTGATGAAGCCGCGCGTGGCCAAGTGATGCTGTTATTCGATGAGGCCGATGCGCTGTTTGCCAAACGGACGGAAGTTAAATCGAGCCACGATCGCTACGCCAATTTGGAAGTGAACTACTTGCTGCAGCGCATGGAGTCGCATGAAGGGGTGGTAGTGATGACGACCAATAGTGAGACTGCGATTGACCCAGCGTTTCGTCGACGAATTCGTTTCCGAGTGCGCTTTCCTGCGCCTGATGAAAAGCAACGCTTGCAGTTATGGCAAGGCATGATGCCGAAGGAAGCGCGAGTTGCGTTCGATGTCGACTTGGCCCCCATCGCACTCAAGTACCCCTTGGCGGGTGGCAATATTATGAACGCTTTGGTACGCGCAGCGACGGCGGCAGCGGCCGATGGCACCCACATTACGCAAGAGCATTTACGTCGAGCGGCTGAGCTTGAATATTCAGAAATGGGATTTTTGACATGAGCTATGCGCCTGTTGGTTTGCGTGCGGCCTTGCGCCGACAATGGATTATGGCTGGCGATGCACGGCAGTTACCGCTGACCCAAACCGTGCTGGACGCTGCCGCAGCTGGCGGCATGGATGTGCTCGAAAGTGCGGAAGCGCTCACCGCGTACGGGCTGGCGCCAACCCGAACATGTTTGTTAGCGACCACCGCGGCGCGGCAACAATGGATGAACGAAAGTCCGTTGTTTCAGTGGGCCGGTCCGGGCAATGCCGTTGCATTCGACGATACCGCCGCAGCGTTGGCTACGTTGCCGATGTGGATTGGGTTACGCGAACTATCACCGTTGTTGCTCCGTCATCGTTTTGCGCCACGCGCTGATGATCTGGTCGCAGTGGCAGTGAGTGCGCTGGAACTTGGCGGTCAGGCGCAAGCGCTGGAACAATTGCTGGCGCAGCCCGGTCCCGATGCCGACACGCTGCATCTTGCAACGTTGCAGTGCGGCCGGATTTTGGCCTGGTGCCCGCATCTGTTGGAATGGCCCGTCGCCGAAACGATCGTCGAGCGGCTGCTGGCGTTGTTAGTGCCGACGCAGCCACGGCCGCTGCAATTACTCGTGGCACGAGCCCTGGGGCCAATTGCCGCGCGCACTGCCCCGTTGAGTGAACGAGTAAAAACGGTGGTGCACGCGGTACTTGAAAGCTGTACACCGGCAGCTAGCTCCGGTCCTGGCGGCCTACAAGCTTTGGTGGCCCAGATCAATCAGGCCAGCGATCGAGAACATGCGTACTTTCTGGCTCGACCGGCGCGGCAACTTGCGCAAACCTGCGCATTGATTTTAGGTCACAGTGCCCCACTCGATCCAGCGGGCTTTGGCACCTTGGCCGAAACTTTGCTCGATCGCGCAACGCCGGATGAACGTGATCAAGGTGACCTGTTCGCACCATTCGTCGAGGGTTTGATTGCCGGTGCGCATCAAAACGGACTTGCAGCGC
>JAYWHS010000992.1:0-2331 GCA_043777635.1 Kofleriaceae bacterium
AGTATCATTTGGCCAGCGCAAAGCGAGCCCGAGATCCGCGCGAAAGTGTTAGCACTTGCAGCGAAAGTTAAAGTGCGTGCGTTGGCGATCGCGGCCGAACCTGTTCCGCGCGTGGCACCGACGGTGGAGCCCACCGCACCTGCGCAACCATAGTTGCTAGCGGCGTGTCGGCTTAGCCTTGGTCGCTTTGGCCTTCACGGCCGGCTTGGCTTTGGTCGCTTTGGCCTTCACGGCCTTGGCCTTCGTCGCCTTGGCTTTGGTTGCTTTGGCCGGAGCCTTGGCTTTTGCTTTGCTCTTGGCTTTGGTTTTCGCTGGCGCTTTGGTTTTCGCTGGCGCTTTGCCGCCTTTCACTTTTGGATAGTGATCGGTCCACCACCACCAAATTGGTTGCGATGCTTCGGTAATCCAAAGTTTCTTCTTGGTCAAAAAGCGCTCAAAAACTTTAAACGCGTCGAAGGCAAAGGTGTCTTTGTCAAACATCGCAGGGTCGAGTGCTGCGCCTTCTTGTTTCATCCAACTTGCAGTCAGCGTCGGCAACTGGTCGAGCACGGCAAGAATCTTGGGCAGTTTGGCGACAATTGCTTTACGATCTTTGGCCAGCATGGCGTCCATTTCTGGCAGCATGGCGCGCAACGATGCAGCGCATTCTTCGGCCGAGGCAAACTTGCTGTCGAGGCGCGGCGCAATTTCTTGCAAGATTTGTTGCAGCTCACCCGCGCTATCGATGACGCCGGTGATGATATTCACGCGCATCCAGTTGGCGCCGTACAAGCCTTTTTGCACTACGAGTTCTTGCGCAACGCGGGCCGCGCCGGTTGGAACTTCAAAGTGCACCAGCGGGCCTGAGCCACCGGTGGTTTTGGTGAAGCGAAAGCTAGGCCGCAGTGTTGCGAGCTCAGCACGCACAATTTTTGCAAACGGAATCGGAGCAGTTGCCATAGCGCGCAGTCGAACAAGAAGCGCGATCGCTGTCAATCGACGACGAACCCAATCGTTGCAGCGCTCTGGGGCCGCACGTTGATTAGTTGGCGATGCGCTGCGCACGGCCGACCACGAAGATCGGCAATTGACCACCGATCAAACATTGCGCGTTGGGCGCGCACGTAACTACGTAAGGTTGCCCCCACAAACGCAGCCGCTCGCCAGCTTTGCCGCCGCTCGGCGACAGCGCCCAGTCCAAGTCGGAGCGATTGATCAAATATTTGTCGAGGGAGAAAAAGCCCTTGGACGGAGCTAGCGTGCCTTCGATCATCACGGCCGGGTTAGCTACGGCCAACGCATCGATGCGCTGCAACGCGAACCAACGACCTGTGCGGTTTTGCATTTGCTGACCGTCGATGGTTGTGCTTGTCGCTGCATCGATCTGTTCGATCATGCCTGTTATTTGAAGATTGGCACCGACGAACCATTCGGCTTCGATGACCGCGCCGCTAGCTGGTTTGGGCAACGCTGCGGTCAATATAGTATCGTCGACAACGGCCTCACTCACGCGGTAGCCGCCTTTGGTTGGCACCACCATACCGGTAAACGTAACGTGGCCAGCTACCAACGGTTGGCCCGGTGCAATTGTGATCGCTGCGGAAGCAGGACCGGTGCTTGCGGTAGTTGTCGTCGTGGCACGCGAACCTGCCGCAACGTTGGCTGGCTTTGCGCCCGGTATGGTTGACGATCGCGGGGCGGGCGCTGAACAGGCCGCCGCAACCAAGCTGACTAAGCCAATCGCTGTGACTCTTACCATCAGTGCAGCATACACCGCGGCGTAGAAATTATTCGATCGCAACTGCGCCATCGCCGAGTTGCCGCTATACTCGGGAATGCTTCGTGTGTTGCCTCGTCGTATGTTCGGATCCTTGGTCGGCGCCGCCAAGGTTACGGCAATCGTCGCGGTGATGCTTGGCACCGTCGGAATTGCCGGGTGTCGTACACCCCAACGTTATGATACTCGCCCCGTAGTGCGACCGCCGGCAACCGCCATCGTGGTCGCGGATCCGGTCGTTGCGCCAGATCCACCGCCACTGCGTCCTGCCGAGCAACGCTGGCAACTGCGAACTGACGCCAGCAATGTGCTCGCTGCAATCGAGTTATGGCAAAAAGACGTGGTTGCTACTCCGCTCGATGTGCCGCTGTATGAGCGCATTGCGCAAGCCTGCTATTTTATGGTGACCACCCTCGACGCCAACCAAGGCGCACGCGATCGGTTAGCGCTTGGGATGCAATTTGCCGAGCGCGGCATGCGCGTGTTGTCGCCAGCGTTTGAAAAAGCTCGCCAAGGCGATGCCTCCGTCGAAGATGCGAGCAAACTGCTCGACAAACAAGGCACAGCGCTATTGT
>JAYWHS010000993.1:0-2328 GCA_043777635.1 Kofleriaceae bacterium
AACACCTCGACGCCAGCTTTACTGGCCAACGCGCATTGGCCAGGACCTTCGTTATAAATGCCAAAACTTGGCGTGAATTGGGTGCACCTGCCGGATGCATCAAGCGCAAGGATGACATTCGACGCACATACGATCGCAGCTTTGCCGTTGCGCGATCCGGCGTCACCGAGACCAGCCAACAGTTTGCCCCCTTTGACGGTGAAGTGCGTTGTGCTTGAACTTTCACCGGCCGTCGAGCGTTCTATAAATTTGGCCGAACAAGGCGATTCGAGCGCAAACACCATAATTTTTTCGACTTTGCCATCCCAGCTGGCAACCCGCGCGCCAGTAACTTCAAGTGCCAGAAAAAAACCGACGCCAGGCTGACTCAGCCAAGCGCCTTGCCAGGCTTGCGCTCGTCCCGGCATATCCCACTGGGCGAATACCTCCGGAGCGTTTGCCGGCAGCACCGTAAGCCGCCAATCAGCGACGACCGGCGCTGCGCCTTTTTCGCCGGTGTTTGCCGACCCAGCCACGGCGGTGACCGTGGCGTTACCCCTCGCAGGTTTAGTTTTACTTTTACAACCCGTGAGTGCCCCAGCGATCACAACCCAACCAGTAACGGCGGCAACTCGCGGCAACATCTTTGTCATGACACCGTGTAACGCAGCGCACGCCGCCGAGCAAGCCAGCCACACAACACGAGCGACGCCTACTGCACACCGATCATCTTGTGCAACTGCAAGCTCAATCGCCAAGCTGGGCGTTCGGTCGCCAATGCGATCGCGCGGGCCAAATGATGGGTATAACGATCATCCATGCACGGCTGCACAAACCGCTGTTCGCACGGCCAACGCTGTTCATAGTCGGCCAAGGTTGCCGCCGAAACCGTATCATCGACGACAACTTTGATTTCACTCGCGGGCAATGCCGACGCCAACGCAAATCGTCCGGCGTGAAACTGCGGCTTTGGGGAAATTGTCAGCCAATCAACCGGTGCCGCCAATGCCTGCGTGCCGTTGGATTCCATGTGTACGCGAAAGCCGGCCGAGGCAAGCGCCGCTGCCAGCGCAGCATCCCACTGCAACGTTGGCTCGCCACCCGTGACGATCACCAAACCACTACCGTGCCGATCGAGTTGTTGTAACCGGATCACAATTTCGCTGGCCGTACTTTTTATCGCCGTCTCGGCGGAAAAATCAGTATCACACCACGAGCAAGCTAGATTGCACGCAGCGAAACGTAAAAACACGCAGGCTCGGCCAGCGTGCGCCCCCTCGCCTTGCAGCGTTGGGCCAAACATCTCTTTGATCAGGTACGTCGCACGCACCGGTGCACCCTAGCACGGCACACCTGATTGTTGCATCCGTGCAACGGTGTTGCCCGTCCCTAGCCTTTGCACGGCGACTACAAAGCCGCTACAACCTGGCGCAGGAGATTCGAAACATGAAAAATTTAATCGCGATCGCATTACTTTCATCGGCTACCGCACTCGTGGGCTGCAAAAAAGACAAAGCCCCTGAAGCCAAACCAGCGGCTACCGACCCTGCCAAAACCACGCAACCGGCCGTCGCTGCCACCGAAAAAACTGCCCCTGCGACAACCGAAGCCGCCGCTGGCGCTTTCCCAGCTGGCAAGTACGACCTCGACGCTGGCCACAGTGTTTTTCTCTTCAAAGCCCGGCACTTCGGCGCTGGTTACACCTACGGCTGGTTCAAGGATGTTTCGGGTTCGGTCGTGGTTGATCCGGACTTAACCAAACAATCCATTGAACTTTCGATCAAAACTGAATCGGTTGAATCGCGCGATGCCAAACGCGACGAACACCTGCGCAGCCCAGACTTTTTCAACGCTGCTCAATTTCCAACTATCACCTTCAAGAGCACCAAAATCGAAGCTGGCACCGCAGGCGCGCTTGCAGTCACCGGCGACTTGACCATGCACGGCGTCACCAAGCCAGTGACCGCCCAAGTCGTGGCGCTCGGCACTGGCACCGATCCATGGAAAAATGTTCGGGTTGGTTACGAAACCAAAATCACCGTGAAGCGCTCTGATTTCGACATGAAGTTCATGCCCGATGGCATCGGCGACGACATCGAACTCACCATCGGTATCGAAGGCGCGAAGAAATAAACAGCCTCGGATACTTCCCGCCGGCTTCATGGCCAGCGCGTAAACGTCCGCCGTTGGTACGACTGCGCATAAGCGCAGCCATAGTGTCGTACCAAGGGCGGATTTTTTTGCGCCTAAAATTGCGCCCGAATCAAGTGCGCCAGTAACAAGGAATCAATATGCCGAGTAATTTTGAAATTCAAATGGGCTTGGCCATCGTCGGGTATCCGGCGGTCG
>JAYWHS010000994.1:0-2327 GCA_043777635.1 Kofleriaceae bacterium
GGCGCTGATCAAAAAACACATCAAAGGCAAGTTCGCATCGAGTTCAGTGCGGGAAGCCGCCAACGTCGTGGTCGATCAGCTTGATGAGCTGCAAACGGACGTGTTGCTGCATCGTGGCAACCTGAAGATTGAAGGCGATCTGGCTACGTTTCGACCGCCCGGGGTTGCCCTGCTAATTGTCGACGGTGATTTGGCAATCACTGGCACATTCGAAAGTGCGATGGACCCAACGAGTATTTTGGTGGTTACTGGCAACCTGAGTGCGCGCAATATTGTGAATGGTGGCTTTCTGGAAGTGCATGGCAATGTTACGGCACAAAACGCTGCCCTGTTTTTGGATAACGATCCGTGCAGCGAAATTATGGGTAATTTGATCGCGCCGTTTTTGTATACGCAATATCACAGTGCAAAAATTCACGGCGCCATCAAAGCCCGCTTGTATACCGGCGACGACGACACCTTAGAAACCAAGGCTCAGAAGAAAAAAGATCGCGGCTTTTTGGAAGAAACAGAGCTCAAAGTAAAAGGCTTGTTGTCAGCGGCGTTACTCAAAGCGCTCAAAGAGGAAATTTTTACAAGCGAAGAAGGCGACGAGGCCAATGATGATGAAGGATGGATCGACTATGTGGACAGCCAAAAGCTGATCAAGTTTTTGCGCAAAGGTGGCAATCCGTTGGCTTGAGTTACGAGTTGTAAGCGAATGGCCGCGCCCAATCTCCCTAGCGTTTCTCGTTGAATCGGGCGAATGTTGCGACTTCAGCAACGAGCCTCACCCCGGGGCTTGGCCGCGGATGCGCGGCAGCAGCATGACGAAGTTGCAGGGCTTGTGGCGGTTGTCGAGTTGCGGAATGAGAATCTTTTCCATCCCCAAGCGCACGCCGCCGGTGGAGCCGGGCAGTAAGAAGACGTAGGTTTGTCCGCACAGGGCTGCGGTGGCGCGGCTTTGAATAGTTGAGGTGCCAATGTCAGCGAAGGACAAGTAGCGAAAGAGTTCGCCGAAGCCAAGAATCTCTTTGCTGATCAAGGGCCGCAACGCTTCAGGGGTTACGTCGCGTGGTGTGACGCCGGTGCCGCCGGTGGTGATGATGACATCGATGCCGGGGTCAGCGATCCAGGTGGCCAATTGCGCGCGCAAGGTCAGCTCGTCGTCGCGCACGATCAGATGGGCGGCGACCCGATGGCCGGCCGCGCCAAGCAGGTCGCGAATCAACATGCCCGATTTGTCGTCGGCACTGGTACGGGTGTCGGATACTGTAAGCACTGCAACATTGACGGCTACGAATTCGCGTTCCATGCCGGCATGGTAGCGCGCTGGGTATCAGCGTGCAGGGCTAACTGTGATGAATTATTTGGATTGTTGCCATGCGGCGTGGCGGCCGGTGGGCGCCGAAATCGGTGATGCAAAGCCGCAAAAGACCGATAGATCGTTACCGAACCAGAGGCGTTGAACTCTACATGAAACGCAGCGACCTACCCATTGCCTCGCCATGCAGCAAAGACTGGGACACCATGACCGCCGCTGGCCGCAAGCGGTTTTGCAGTGACTGCAAAAAGCATGTACACGACATGAGCTGCATGAGCCGGAGCGAAGCTGGCGCTTTTCTGCGCGAGCATGCTGGCCAACATGTGTGCGTGCGATATGCCCACGATAGCGCCGGCAATTTGTTGTTCGCGCCGGCCGAGCTGATCGCCACAAGTTCCCTGATGTCAGCGGTGCGCGGGCTTGCCGCAGCCGCCGCTGTGAGTGCCGGGGTGTACGGTTACCAGCAACACCAAGCCGGCCAGCCAGCCGAAGTATCGAGGCACACGTTGGGCGCGGTGAGCATCGCCCCGTCGATTAGAGAGCCCGCCCCCGCTCCAGAGGTGCTCAAAATTATTGAAACGCTGCCACCGCAACCGATGCGCGACCCTGAAAAAACCCTGGGTGAAATTGCAGGACCTTCGAATGTTGACGATGACATTGGCGTGCAACATATCGATAATAAGTTGCCTTAAACTGTCAGCCTAACGAAATAACCTACGCGCTAACCAGCATCGCTTTGACAAAGTGTCAAAGCTGCTGGTTAGCCTCGATCAGACAAGGGACGTTCCCGTCCCTTCTGCCGACGACAAGTCGCCGGCATTCAACCCACCACGCGTTACTCGCGCGGGTTTCTTGGATCATTCATTCGCCGTTTCTGGCTAGCTTCGTAGGAAAAACCTGGAGGCGACCAGCAACCCACGAGATCAATCATGTTCTAAATGTGGATCCGCCGGCCAGCGTTTGAGCAAGCGGCCATTGGCTCGGCCGCCGTCGTGAATATCGATGTAGGCCCGCCGGTGTTGCA
>JAYWHS010000995.1:0-2327 GCA_043777635.1 Kofleriaceae bacterium
ACTGCAAAATAAATCCCCGTGAGCGTCATGTCGCCCGACGGTATGCGTGGCCCTCCTCCGCGCACGGCTAGCCGTTCTCCGTAGCTGGTTTGTTATCAGGAGCTGCGCTCTGCGCATCGCGTTGTAAGCGACATGTGCTCACAAAGCCGCCATCGGAATCATTCGAGTCTGGGGTGAAGCGATGACTCACGCCAGCGATGAAGTACTTGCCGTTGAACTTATCTTCGGCGTCTGGATTCACGGTGACGTTAATCACAATCCCTGGTACTAACTTGCCGGATCCCAATACTTCAAGGTCACCAGTCATATACCCCAGCGACAACTCAATCAATCTAGCTTTAGCCAAGGCTCTGGCCTCTTCAACTGACCTAATTGGTTGGTCGACTGTAAACGTTTCCGCCTCACCATGCTCGGCTGAAGCAGCATTGCTTTGACTAGACCCAAGCTTCGAACCTTCTGGTGAAGCTTCTCCGACAATCAGTTCCTTTTTCTCTTCGTCCCAGCCACGAACTGTTACTTTTTTCACGACCGGGGCCGACGACAGCTTTGGCATAAAACTGCGGATTTGATCGTCCCTGGCGGAGCTTTGTTTAACTGTGTATTTGATTTTTGAGTCTTGATCGAGTTCTGGCTGCTTAACCGCCACGTTGGTACCCGTGCAACAAATGTTAAGCCCTAATCGGGCCGCACGCATTCGTACAAATTCAAGATCAGTTTGGTTGTGCTGATAGACAACCTTATGAGTTATCTCCGGACCTTTCCAGTCCACCGTAAGCCCATGTTTACTCAACACCTCGGTGATGATCTGTTTGTCGGATTTCTCGTTGTAGGACTTCGATGTTCGGCCACGCAATAATCTATGTAGTTTATTGAAACATCTCAAAACAAGCTTAGTCTCGCTCCTACCTTTGTAAATCGGCTCTAGTCCGACAACTTCGCCTTCAAAAATCTTTTCGCCACCATCGATTACAATCTCGACAAGTTGTCCAGCTTCGCAGGATTTCGTGTACGAATTATCTGAATTGGTTAGCATGATAGTGGCCATGTCTGGTTGATTCAAATCGCGATCAACACTGAATGACTGCCAATGACCATTAGGTATAGCCGTACCGCTTACCTTTATGTTGAATCGAACTACACCTTTACCAGTTGAACTAGCCACTATTTCCTCCGCGCGTAAACAAGTTACAAGTCGTTAGGTACTACCAGGCACAGAGCGAGCTTCTGTTCCTGCCACAATGCTCGGGGCCGCAGCGCCGCCTGCAGGTGCACCGCCTGCCGCTGCACCACTGCCTGCTGGTGCAGCACCACCGCCGGCCGTGCGACTCGGGGCGGGAACTTTGGCATCCGTCATCATTGAAACTGTTTCTGCTTCTTGGAGTTTGAGGGTCGCGACCGCACGTAGGGGCTCACCACTTCGATTAAACATCGTGTATTTTACGGAAAGACCAGTGATGACACATTTAAAATAAGTACCCTCCTTCTTCGAGGCGAGGACCGCCCACGTTACAACACAGTGATGCGGTCGACGTTTCACCTCTGCTGTACCAAACGGCTGACTAGAGACGGCTAATTTCTCCAGATTTCCGATTTTTTCTACGATTTCAGCGGGATTTTCATACTCAGATGCGTCGAATAAAAGCTCGAGGGTTAACGTTCGTCCCTCTTGCCCGGTAAATTCCATCTGTTGACCAATTTCCTCGCCTACATTTGCATGTTTACCCCATGCAATTGCTCGATCGAGCTGGAGTTCTCGTGGATTAAATTGCGCTTCCACGGTAAGTTGGACGTCCGAGATACTCCCGATTGTCAGCTTTTGAAGTTTGTCTTTAGGATTATCACGACTCATAGATAAGGCTCCCCATTGCGTGCGCGTGCAGCTTCCATGATTTGCAAAACCGCGCGGTAAACGTCGCGCGCCGTGCGTTCAATGTCGATTTTCTCACCACCACCCTGCGTGGTCGCGGAAGCAACCGAAGGTGCAGCGGACGGTGCGACGGTTTCGCCGCGCGTCGAAGCCGCTACTTGCTGCGGTGCAGCGGAATTAATCAGTGTGAGATCGGCCATGGACAAACCGTCGGCGGCCGTACCACTTGGCTCGCCGAACATCTTGCGCGCGGCTTTTTCAAACCAGTCTGGAATTTCCGATTCACCGGTTCGCCGCGTACCGGTGCGTACCATTTCAGCGGCTGCAGTTGGCGCTCGCCGCACCGCGCCAGCACCTGACGTACTCGAACTGCTTGACACATTCGACGTCACCAATGAAGCGAGCGAGTCACCCGCGCGCAACGACGCAGATGTTGAAGCCGCATTGTTGTTACTCACGC
>JAYWHS010000996.1:0-2325 GCA_043777635.1 Kofleriaceae bacterium
GAAACCAGCCATTTCTATTTTTGCGACGACAAACGCGACCCCGCCATGTGCCAAGGCTTCGGCCACAAGCGCCACACCAACGTAATGCAGGGTGCCGACGATTGGCAAAATCTGGAAGCGGTCGACATTGGCCCAAGCAACAAAGATATTGCATCGCCACGCATCGTGCCGCGCGCCATCACCAAGCTCGACGAGCTGGCCAAGTCGAAAAAACGGTTTGCCATGATGGTGCATTTGTTTGAGCCGCATTCGACGTACGTCGAACACGACGGCTACAGAATTACCGAGAGCGGCACCGATGCACTTGCGCAAAAGTACGACTACGAAATTGCGTTTATGGACGTCTGGCTCGGCAAGCTCTTCGACAGCCTCAAGAACAATGGTCTAGCCGACAACACGATGGTGGTGGTGATCGCCGATCACGGCGAAGCTTTTGGCGTGCACTCCTTCGCTGGCAATCGCATGTTCTTCCACGGCCAAACCTTGTACGACGAATTGCTGCATGTCCCAATGATGTTCCGCACCCCCGGGGTAGCGCCGGCGAAACGTGATGACGTAGTGCAATTGATTGATCTTGCACCGACGATTGCTGCGGCACTAGGCGCAGCGCCATCGAGCAAATGGGTCGGCCGCAGTTTGGTGCCAGCGCTCACCGGCGCTCCGCTACCGCCGACGCCAGCGTTCGCAGAACTACTTCCGGCCCCGGATTGGAATCACGATGGCAAGGCTATGATCTCGGCCGACGGCAAGTACAAAGTTTTCTATCGTATCAGCGATAGCCGTTGGGAAATCTACGACTTGATCACCGACCCGGCCGAAACCAAGAACTTGGCCGATGATGCCGCCATCGCAGCACCGCTCAAACAACAATTGGTAACGTGGATGGAAGGCCCTTTGGGTAACGCACCATGAGCACCGGCACGTATCGCAATCCAACGCCAACCGTCGACGTGTTGATCGAATTGGCCGGGCAACCAGCAGGCACCCTGGTTTTCATCTTGCGCAAGAATGCGCCGCAGGGCTTTGCGCTGCCCGGTGGATTTGTTGATTACGGTGAATTTCTCGCCGATGCAGCGATCCGCGAAGCCAAAGAAGAAACTGGCCTCGATGTCGAGATCGTCGAGATGTTTCACTGCTATTCCAACCCAACCCGCGATCCACGACAACACACGGTGTCGACGGTATTTATCGGACGAGCCAGCGGTGTGCCAACCGGTGGCGACGACGCTGCGCAATGCCTAGTGTGTCGCCCTGACGAATTGCCGGCCGCACTGGTGTTCGATCATGCGACGATCGTTGCTGATTATCTGCACTACCGCGCCACTGGCCAACGGCCACCAGCACAGCGTTAACGTTAGCTCCAGGCAACGCTGGAGTTAGGGCAACGCTAACCGACGCACCAGTTCATCGCTCACGTCGATGCTGACAGTACTACCCGGTGGTGCTTGGAAATTGCGATCGATTTCGATCATCTTGTTCTGCACGTAGACCTCAAGATGTGCCGACCCTGAGCTATCGCCGCCGGGAATCTTGAGTTCAATGGTGCCCAGCATACCGGCCACTGCTTGCCGCTCAAAACCGGTGATAACCTGGCCGCTGCGTCGCAGCTCGCCCCGGATCATGCTGACCTCGTGGGTATATTGCGCGACTGAAATCTTCACCACCACCGGCGCACTATCTTTTTTGGCGCATGACTCGCGCCCCAACACAAAAATTGCAAATAGGATTACCAGTGGCGAAAGTCGGCGGCGCCACAGCGAAAATGCCGACGGTGGCCGAGGATCTACTAGCGCAAAAGCAACAGCTGATTCGGCGCTAGGATCAATCGGTTCAGGCACGCCTGTGGGTAGCACGTTTGCAAAAAAATGGCCCGTGCCCAGCCAGCCCGGTAGGGTGATCGGTGGTGACGGCGCAGCGACAAAAAATCTCGGAACGGCGGAGCCGACGCGCAGCGCTGGTGGTGTGTGGTATCGGGGTGTTTATCAACGGCTGCGGGCACCGGGCGCAGCCATACTTTTTTGCCAATCCCATGTTGGCCCAAGCCCAGTTACGCGACGAAACCGAGCCAACTCAGCCAACCCAGCGAACACCATCAGCGCGGCCGGCTGCGAACCGCCTCGGCGCTGCGGTTGTCGCCACACCCGAACAACGCACGGCGATCATCCGGCAGGTCCGCGCACCGGACATTCGAGTGGCCATTGCGCCACGCGCGATCGCAGACCTTGCAACCCCACAAACTCAGCCATTAACCGCACCGCATCGCCCACAACCGCCGCAGGTGTCAGGAACCGTAGCAACCGAAGTTCCACTAACGAACTACGCCAG
>JAYWHS010000997.1:0-2324 GCA_043777635.1 Kofleriaceae bacterium
CCCTAGCGAAGAGCTGGAGTTGCTGCGCCTGCAGGCCCGACACAGGTACGTACGGGCTACGTTGCGTCAGTAACAGCCACACCGTGGCGCGATTCAAAACGCTCGCGATCCCGCGAATCGTAAGCCCGGATCAAGGCGGCCACCAACGGATGCCGCACTACGTCGGCATCGGTAAACCGCGCTACACCAATTCCGCGAATGCCATCGACCAACTCCAAGGCATCGCGCAGCCCACTGTTGGTGCCACGCGGCAAGTCAGTCTGCGATGGGTCACCGGTGACGACCGCTTTGGCACCAAAACCCAATCGCGTCAAAAACATTTTCATTTGTTCGGGCGAGGTATTTTGCGCTTCATCGAGCACAATAAAAGCATCATTGAGGGTCCGCCCACGCATGAACGCTAGTGGTGCAACTTCGATAACACCGTCGGTCATGAGCCGTGCAACTTTTTCAGCATCAAGCATGTCGTGCAGTGCGTCGTACAACGGCCGCAGATATGGATCGACTTTTTCTTCGAGGGTACCTGGCAAAAAGCCTAACCGCTCACCGGCTTCGACTGCCGGCCGAGTCAGAATAATGCGGCGCACTTGTTTGTCCAACAAAGCCCGCACCGCAAGCGCCATTGCAAGGTAGGTCTTGCCGGTGCCGGCCGGGCCAACCCCGAAGACAATGTCATTGTTGCGCACCATGTCGACATAGGCTTTTTGCGCGAGCCCTTTAGGCGCAATGGGCCGACCCGCACGTGGGGTCAAAATGGTATCGCCAAAAACCTGGCCCAACGTGGTGGTGCTGTCGTGTTGCAGCATTTTCACCGCGCGCACCACATCGTCGGAGCCCATTGGTTTGCCTGCGACTGCAAACGCGTATAGCTGCTCAAGCGCCGATTTGACGGTGGCGATCACCGCATCGTCGCCTTCAACGGTTATTTCATTGCCGCGCAAGAACAGCTGCGCACCCGCCGTCCGTTCAATGAGCTTGAGCCGACCATTGTTACTGCCGCAGAGCGCCTGCAGCGCTTCAGGATCATCAAAAATAAATTTCTCGCGACGCATAGGTTCCTCTCGCAGCAGCCGTGGGCTACTGCCACCGTAGCACCCAGGCACGATGCGAGGACCGCACGGCGTCGATGTTTGTGCATCGCTAGTCATGCTAGCGTGCGGCCATGACCGGCCCCATCGCAGCCCCTACCACCATCGGAAACACCCTGCCCCGGCTGGTCGAAATTATGGACCGGTTGTTAGCCCCGGATGGTTGTCCATGGGACCGCGAGCAGACGCTAACCTCGCTGCGGCCGTTTTTGGTCGAAGAAACCTACGAGGTCCTCGAAGCCATCGATCTCGACAACGCCGCCCTGCATTGCGAAGAGTTGGGCGATCTGCTGATGCAGATTGTCTTTCACGCGGCCATCGCAGCCCGCCGCGACAGCGACCAGCGTTTTGACATGGACATGGTGATCGCCGGGATCAGCGAAAAACTGGTGCGCCGTCATCCGCATGTTTTTGCCGACACGGCCGGCATCGAAAATGCCGAACAAGTGCTGGCCCAGTGGGAACAAATCAAAGCCCAAGAAAAAGCTGCGGCCGGCAGTAAACAGCGCACCCTCGACGGTGTGCCCATGGGGCCAGCCTTGGCCCGTGCCCAAAAAATCAGCAGCCGAGCCGGCAAAGTTGGCTTCGATTGGCCGTCGTGGCATGGCTCATTGGACAAGGTTCGGGAAGAAGTAGCCGAAGTCGCAGAAATCGCGGATGGCGACGATGCCGCCGCCAAACATCACGAAATTGGCGATCTGCTGTTTGCCGTAGTCAACACTGCACGCAAGTTAGGAGTCGATGCTGAGCAGTCCCTCCGCGATGCAACGGCCAGATTTTACTCGCGTTTTTCATATGTTGAAGATGCACTTGCACAGCAAGGCAAGACTCCGACCCAGTCGAATCTGGCTGAAATGGACGCGCTTTGGAACCTTGCCAAACAAAATGCAACTCGCTGAATTCCTGTAACAATGGCTGCGGGCCGTTAGCCTTGACAATGCAGGCCCCGGTGCGCTACTCACCGTTTCCGCTTCCGACCCGCTTTTTGAGGAGATACGTCCGTGGCCAATATCAAATCTGCCCAAAAGCAGAACCGCAAGATGATTAAGAACCGCGCTCGCAACCGTGCTGCGATGAGCGCTTTACGTACCGCTGTGAAAAAAGCTCGTGCTGCTGTTGATGGCAAAGCTGAAAACGCTTCAGTCCTGCTCAAAAAAGCGATCTCGATCGTCGACGGCGCTGTGACCAAAGGCATCGTGAAGCGCAACACCGCTTCGCGTTACGTTTCGCGCCTTG
>JAYWHS010000998.1:0-2323 GCA_043777635.1 Kofleriaceae bacterium
CGCCCGTTCATTGATTGGGCAGCGCTTGACTATGAAATCGACGAAGTTGAACGCCGAATCCGTAAAACCCGCAGCTTTTTCGCACAGCGCGACAGCTTCGAATGGCTACTTTGGGCCGACCAAGGTGAGCGCCTCGTCGGCGCCGTAGATCTACATTCGTTCAACTGGTCGCTGGGTCGAGGCGAATTCGGATTTTGGACCACCGTCGAAGGCCAAGGCCATGGCTACATCTTAGAAGCTGGCCAAGCGGTGCTGGACTGGGCCCAACATGAAGCCGCGCTGATGTTCACGCGCATCGAAGCGCGCTGCGACGCTCGCAACCTGCGGTCGCGCTGCACCGTCGAGCGCCTAGGCTTTGAGTTTGAAGGCACCTTGCGCCGCAACATTCGCGACAACACCGGCCAACTAGCCGACGAGCAGGTCTTCGCCCGGTTGGCCCCGCAATCAAATGCGACCGTATAACTACACCGCGAAACAACGATCTACTTTCTAGGCAACCCTGGCAGCTTGCGCTTAGTCTTACCCACCGCTAGGATGCCCGCCGTCATGAGTAAGTCCCGTTGGTTTTGCGCTGTCGTCGTCGGCAGCGTGTTAAGCGTTAGCGTACTAATGGGATGCAGCGACGAGATCGGCGATGCCTGCTCGCTAAGCTCGGATTGCGCACCAGATGGCAGCCGTTTTTGCGACAACACCCAACCTGCCGGCTACTGCACGGTGGTTGGCTGTGACTTCGACACCTGCCCCGAAGAATCAGAATGTGTGCGGTTTTTCACCGGCAGCTTTGCCAACCGTACCTGTGACCCAGTCACCGAAGATATCGCCACTGATATGTGTTCGCCCGACGAGGTTTGCGCCATCGATGGCCGCTGTGCACCAAGCGTTTCCGAACTGCGGTTCTGCATGCGCAAATGCAACAATTCCGGTGATTGCCGCAGCGATTACGAGTGCCGCGACCTCGATTTGATGCGGGCCCACGGCGGCGAGCCAGTGGTTGCCCCAGGTGAAACGCTGGGTGACAATCCAACTCGTTTTTGCGCCGAAGCTGCGGTCGAATAAGCACCACGGCCAGCCAATGCGAGCCGTCGTGCAACGCGTAGCCCACGCCAACGTCGTAGTTGACGGCGACACCGTCGGCGAGATTGATCGCGGCCTACTGGTGTTGCTTGGCGCTGGCGCTGGCGATAGCGAAACCGACCTAACCTATATCGTCGACAAACTTGTCAACTTGCGCATCTTTCCGGACGCCGATGGCAAAATGAACCTGTCGGTTCTCGACATCAAAGGTGGGGTCCTGGTGGTGTCGCAGTTCACCTTGTACGGCGACGCGCGCAAAGGCCGCCGCCCCGCGTTCACCAGCGCACTCGAACCAGTAGCCGCCAAGCAACTGTATCTGCGCTCGCTGGAGCTGTTACGCACAGCCGGCGTCACCGAAGTGAGAGCTGGTATCTTTGCAGCCGACATGAAAGTTACGCTGTGCAACGATGGTCCCGTGACGATCATGTTGGATTCCCAAAAGACGTTTTAAGCGCACAGCGGCGTACTCGGACGCACAGCACCTACAGCTGGCACGGGTCTACGAATCCACAGATCTGGTTCTTCCCTCGCCTCCTACATTTTTGGTGGTTTTAACCATCGATCGGTGGTTTGGACCGTTAAAATTATTCGAGCTTCAAGTAAATTCAGGTACATAGGTGTGGCACTGAGTTTGCTGTATGGGTGGATATGGCATTACTCACCAAACGCACCGCGCCCGCTTCTAAGCCGCCCATTGCGACCAACGCCCGCGTGTCCTGGACCGATGGTGAACTGCTCGAACACGTCCTGCGCAAGGACGCCACGGCGTGGGCCGAGCTGGTCCGCCGCTTCCGCCCGCTGATTTTTCGCTGCATCACCAAAGTGACGATGAAGTACTCGTCACGTTTAGGCGCGGCTGATCTCGATGAAATTTACGCCGAAGTGATGATGCAGTTGGTGCGCGACGACATGCACAAGCTGCGGGTTTACAACCCGGAACGCGGTACCAAACTTGGCTCATGGTTGGGCATGATCGCAGTCAACGCGGCCTACGACTATCTGCGCGCTGCGGCCCGGCGTCCGTTGCTTGACCGCGAAGATGGTGCGCTTACCGCTACCATTGAAGCCATCGACAGCGAAGATTCCAATCAACATTCGCCGCTTGATCAACTGTTAGAAAAAGAGCGCTGGTCGCATCTCAACGAGTTGCTCACCGACTTCACCGAAAAAGATCGCACCTTCGTCGAACTGTATTATCGTCGTGGCCTCGAAGCCGAGGAAATCGCCACCGAGATGAACATCAGCCTCA
>JAYWHS010000999.1:0-7786 GCA_043777635.1 Kofleriaceae bacterium
CTCTGGCTCTGGCTCTGGCTCTGGCTCTGGCTCTGGCTCTGGCTCTGGCTCTGGCTCTGGCTCTGGCTCTGGCTCTGGTTCGGGTTCGGGGCGGTAACGGCGCGGCGCCTACAAAAGTTTGGCATGCTGCAAGCAAGGCATCTGTAGTCTGCGACTTGCCACCGTTGCGCCATCGATGTCGGCGTAGATTACCCCTGGACCTGTGGCGCATTCGGCCACGATGTCTCCCCACGGGTCAATCACCACGCTGTGGCCAAAGCTGGCGCGTTTGGGGTTGTGCTGGCCGGTTTGCGCAGGTGCAACAACCCACGCTTGATTTTCAACCGCTCGGGCGCGCAGCAGCAGGTGCCAGTGAGCCTTACCAGTGTGTGCCGTAAACGCGGCTGGCACCAACAGCACTTCGGCGCCACCGACGGTGAGTTGCCGGTACAGCTCTGGAAACCGGACATCATAACAAATGGAGAGACCCATTTGCACTCCAGCGATGTCGGTGACTACCACGCTGTCGCCGGCCGCCGTGTTGGACGACTCTTTGAGCACGGCCCCGCCAGGGATATCAACATCAAACAAGTGCAGCTTGCGATAGCGTGCGGTGAGCTGGCCCTGGGGATTTACCACGATCAACGTATTGTAGGTTCGCAGTGGATCACCGGCCACGCTTTCGGGCATGCCACCACCAACGACCCAGGTGCCGGTTTTACTAGCTGCCTCACATATCGTCGAAAGAATTCGGCCGGGTGGTCCATCCAATGACTCAGCGGCAGCCCGCTTGTCACCTTCGACAAGACCCAAAAATGCGAAACATTCTGGCAACGTTACGATTTGCGCGCCTTCGGTCGCTGCGTGGGCGATCGCCTCACGGCACACCGCTAAGTTGCTGATAAGGTCCTGGGTGGCCGTCATCTGAACTGCGGCGATCCTGCGCTTCCATGTCATTTCAGTACTTTGGCTATTTTCGGGCCGATCAGCAACACCAGATTACACTTGCTTCGTGTGAGCGCTGGTGATACCTATCCGCTACTTCACAGGCTTCTGCGAGGTGGGCCGTACGCCCACCTTTTTTTGTTTCACCCACATCATTTCTACTATGGCCCGTACCAATCCAACTCTTAATCGTGTGTTCGCGCTCGTCGAGCCGGTGTGCAATGGCGCCGGGTACGAACTCGTGGACTTGCGGTTAACACTCGAGCAGGGTGGGTGGGTGTTGCGGGTATGTATCGATTTGCTCGATGGCGCGACTTCAACGGTAGCTTCGAATACCGATACCCAGGGCGATGCGATTCGGCGAATTGACACGACCGACTGCGAGCGAGCGTCACGTGAAGTATCCGCAGTGCTCGATGTTGAGGACCCAATTCCCCAAGCTTACAGTTTGGAAGTTTCGTCGCCAGGGATTGATCGACCGTTGCGAACACCGGCGCATTTCGCCAAATTCGTCGGCTCGGAAATCAAGGCAACGCTAGTTACGCCGTTCGTGCAAGATGGCCTTGAGCGTCGTAACTTTCGTGGCGTGATTGAAGCTGTCGATGGCGGCAATCTCAAGCTGCGGGTTGATAACAAAACGTATGTCCTGGAGATCGACGACATCGACACCGCGCGGCTGTTACCAGATTGGGATGCCGTGTTGCGTGGCGATTCAACGTTGAGTCCAAAACCCAATAAACCGGTTGATCTTCGGCCGGGTAAATCTGGCAAACCCGGGTCGGGTAAAACCGGCAAAGGTGGAACAACTGCCAAGGGCGTAAATCCGGGTAAGGCCGCTACATCAAATAGCGGTACATCCGGTGGATCGTCTGGGTCAAGTGATTCTAACAACTCTGTCGACTCTGACAAACCCGGCGGAGCAGATGGCTCCGGCCAGCGCGCATAACTTCATTTTTTGTATTACTACCTCCACGAACCACAACCAAGACAATCGCCAAGGTCCCCATGGAAGCGAAACTCGACGCAGTACTTGACCAAGTTAGCCGTGACAAAAACATTGAGAAAAGTGTTTTGCTCTCGGCGCTGGAGCAAGCCATTTTAACGGCCGCCAAAAAGATGTTTGGCCAAAGCCGCGATATGGAAGCCAAGTTCAATGCTGAATCCGGCTCGGTAGATTTGTTCTTGATCATTAACGTTGTGGAAGATGACGCGATTGAAGGTCGCGAAATGACGGTAGAAGAAGCCAAAGCAGCAGGCCTTGAAGCCGAGCTTGGCGATGAGTTGTTGTTTCAAGTGTTTTACCGCGCCGAAGACGCCGACCGGGCGTCTGAGCAAGATGCGAAGTTCGGCAAGCTGATTGACCTCAAGAACGCTCACAAACAGTTTGGCCGGATTGCCGCGCAAACCGCCAAGCAGGTTATCTTTCAACGGGTCCGCGAAGCTGAACGCGACAACGTTTTTAATGAGTACAAAGACCGCAAAGGCGAGATTGTATCCGGCGTGGTCCGCCGCTTCGAACGCGGCGCGTTGGTTGTTGATTTAGGCAAAGCCGAAGCGGTATTGCCGATGCGTGAACAAGTGCCACGTGAAAGTTTTCGTGTTGGCGACTCTATCAAAGCCTATTGTGTCGATATCGATCGCAATGCGCGTGGCCCGCAAGTCATCTTGTCGCGTGGTCACAAAGGCTTGCTCGAAAAACTGTTTGAGCAAGAAGTCCCAGAAATTTTTGAGAAAATCGTACGCATCGAATCGAGCGCCCGTGAACCAGGCGCACGGGCAAAAATTGCGGTCAGCTCACGCGACCGCGACGTTGACCCAGTCGGCGCTTGCGTCGGCATGAAAGGTTCGCGCGTTCAAGCCGTGGTGCAAGAACTACGCGGCGAGAAAATCGATATCGTGCCATACGACGACGATCCAGCTCGTTTCGTTTGTAATGCGATTCAACCAGCGGAAGTTTCGCGGGTCATTATTGACGCCGAAGGTCACCGCATGGAACTGATCGTCCCCGACGACAAGCTGTCGTTGGCTATCGGCAAAAAAGGCCAAAATGTTCGTTTGGCTAGCCAACTTACCGGTTGGCGCATCGACATTCACTCGGAAACCAAGATTTACGAGCTTGAGCGTCGCGCCAAAGACCAAATCGCTGCGGCCATCGGTGACGTTGGCTTTGGCCACGATATCGCTGAAACTCTGTTCAAGCTTGGTTGGCGCTCGGTTACCGAACTTGCACGCGCCCACGTTGAAGAACTTGCCGGCGTGCCAGGCGTTGGAGGTGCCGAAGGTGGTCGCAAGATCATCGAAGGTGCCCAAGGTTATTCTCAAAACGCTGGCCGTCGGCGCAACGATGACATCAAAAAAGAAGCTGAGCGGCGCTTGTCGCTTTCGGGCAACCAGCAATTGCTCGAACTTGAAGGCGTCGACGACGATGTCGTTGGCGTATTGGCTCAAGCCAACGTTCACTCACCTGAAGATTTAGTGAAACAATCCATCGATCAGGTGGCGGCCGCCACCGGAATTGAAATGAGCGACCTAGCTCGTTTACGACAGCGCGCCATCAGCTGGCTGTCGGAGGTATCTTCGAATTGAGTATGCCCCTCGTCATAGCGTCCGCACCAATGCGGAAACCGCATCGGATGTGCGTGGGCTGCCGCAAGGTAGTTCTGCAAACGTCGCTGGTGCGCGTTGCGGTCTGTCCAAGCGAGCCATGGCTGCGCGTGGACATGGCGCGTCGTTTTGGCGGTCGTGGGTTCTATGTGCATGCGATGGCGCGCTGTGTCGCAGGCCTGCGCAGGGGGCCTGTTCGGGCCAAACTTGCTGTGGCTGTAGATGAACAGCAAGTTGCCATAGCGTTTCAGTCCGTTCGTGACGAGATCGGGCGCCAGCTTTCAGAAACCAGTATTTCTTCGACCGAAAAGTCAAAGAACGTTGTAGATCACCGGAGCGAAGATGCGAGTGTATGAGATTGCCAAAGAGGTAGGGATTCCCAACAAGGACCTCCTCGTCAAGATTCGGGCGCTAGGGCTCGAAGTGAATAACCATATGTCATCGCTTGGCGAAGACGATGTCGCGCGCATTAAGCGTTCGCTCGATAAAGAAAAACACGGTGGGCCAGTCGAAGCTGCCTCACCGGCGAAGCCAGCTGCTGCAACAGTAGTTCGACGCCCTTCGACCAAGCCGAAGAGCGAGACCGATGTCGCCGCCACGCCAACGGTTGAAGCGCGACCTGTCGCTCCGCCGCCGGTGATTCGGCGACGCGTGGTTGATGAACCGACGGTTGATGATGCGCCCGCTCACGCTGTGCAAACGCCTGCGGCAACCGCAGTTATTGCTCGCCCACGGGCAAGTGAACCTGTGGCATCGCCATCTAACGAAGGCGCGCCACGTCGTGATTCGTCGCCGAGCATCACTGCGCCGAACGCTCCGACTGCTCCGACTGCAACACCGGTGATTTCTCCGGTGGCGGCGGCGGCGGTTACTCCGGTAGTTGTCGCTCAGGCTGCGCCAGTCGCAGTTACGGCTCGGCCGACCTCGGAGGTCGTAGTTGAAAAACGACCTGCCATAAGCGCTAGCGCTAGCGCTGGTGAACTTGCGAATGGTTCGGGTCCCGTTGTCACGCCTCCGGTCGCAGCGCCGCTGGCACCCAAGGCACGGCCGCGCAATGTGGTGGTTGGTCCATCGATTGTGGCTCGCCATGGTGCACCAGAAGTCGCACCCGCACGGCAAACAATTCCGCCGCCAGTTGCCTACAACCCACCAGCGTCCACGCCATTGCCATCGCGTGGTCCTTCGGTGGTGGTCCGCACTCGTGACACCTCGCCGGTTGCACCACCTGTGGTCGTCGAGCCGGTCACTGCGCGCGGTCGATTTGAAGAAGAATTAGAGCGCGCACGTGCGCGTACGGCAACCCGCGACGTTGAACGTCCGGTGAAGCCAGTTGAAGTTGCGGCCGTGGAAGAGGTTGTGGTTGTAGAAACACCACGCGATCCATTGCGGCCAGCCGTTGGCACTGTGATTGCGCTTCCACCTCGGATTAAGATTACAGAACGCACGCCAATTGGTGGGCGCCCTGTAGTTGCACCGGGGCCAATGAGCACGGTTCGTGGTCGATTTGCACAGCAGCAAAAAACCGGTGGCCCAGGCGGCCGTCCGGGCCCAGGCGGCTCGCGCGATTTTGGCAAAAAGAAAATGCCACTTGGCAAGAAGGGTAAGCAAACTCAGCTCACCACTCCGGCCGAGCACAAGCGTGTCGTTCGCATCGAAGACACGATTACGATTGGCGAGCTGTCACATCAGATGGGTGTGAAGGCGACCGAAGTGCTTAAGAAGCTGTGGGGCATGGGCATGACCGGCGTTACGATTAACGCCGCAATTGACTTGGAAACCGCACAGTTGCTGTCGAGCGAATTTGGCTATGAAGTCCAAAACGTTGCTTTCAAAGAAGAAGACATCTTCTCTGGGCCAAGCGATGCTGATGGTGAACTGTTGCCGCGTGCTCCGGTTGTGACCGTCATGGGTCACGTCGATCACGGCAAGACGTCGTTGCTCGATGCTATCCGCAAAGCCAAAGTTGCCGCCGGCGAAGCTGGCGGGATTACTCAGCATGTGGCGGCCTACAAGATCACCGCGCCTGGGCATGGTGAAATTGTGTTCCTCGACACGCCGGGCCACGAAGCCTTTACCGAGATGCGTGCTCGCGGAGCACAAGCGACTGACATCGTCGTGTTGGTGGTTGCCGCCAACGACGGCGTGATGCCGCAAACCCTGGAAGCTTTGGCTCACGCCAAAGACGCCAAGGTTACGATCATTGTCGCTGTCAACAAAGCGGACTTGCCAGACGCCCAACCCGATCGCGTGCGCCAGCAGCTTGCTGACCACGGCCTCATTCCTGAGGAGTGGGGTGGCGACACGATTTACGTCAATGTTTCGGCGCTCAAAGGCGAGAACATCGACAAGCTGCTGGAATCGATTTCGGTTTCGGCTGACGTGCTCGAACTCAAAGCAAGCCCAACCAAATCGGCGGCTGGCGTTGTCATCGAAGCTCGGCTTGACCGCAACCGCGGCCCAATGGCCACGGTGTTGGTGCAAGAAGGTACCCTGCGCGTCGGTGACATTATCGTCGCTGGCCGTACGGTTGGTAAAGTTCGCGCGATGCTTGACGATCGTGGCGAGCCACTCAAAGAAGCCGGTCCATCGACCCCAGTTGAAGTGCTCGGCCTTGATGGCGTGCCTGAGGCTGGCGATATGGTTAACGTTGCCGAAGATGACCGCGCAGCGAAATCCGTTGTCGAGCATCGACGTCAAGCGTGGCGTAAACGCGAGCTGGGTTCCCGTGACAAGGTTTCGCTTGAAGGGCTCATGGAGCGCTTCAAGGAAATCGACAACAAAGAACTCAAGATCGTGCTCAAGGCCGACGTGCAAGGCTCAGCCGAAGCACTCAAAGCCGCGCTCATCAAGTTGTCGACTGCCAAGGTTAAAGTTAACGTCATCGCCGCTGCGGTTGGTGGCATCACCGAAAGTGATGTCAATTTGGCCAAAGCCGGTGGGGCGATTATCGTTGGCTTCCATGTTCGTCCTGCTGGCAAGAGTTCGAAGCTCGCCGAGCAAGAAGATGTGGAAATCCGGCTCTATGACATCATTTACGACGCACTTGATGAAGTGAAATTGGCCATGGCCGGTTTGCTTGCACCTATCAAACGCGAAGTTGCGATGGGCAAACTCGAAGTTCGCGAAACCTACGCAATTCCCAAAGTGGGCGTTATTGCCGGTTGTATGGTTACCGACGGCAAAATCACTCGGAAAGCGCATCTGCGCATCATCCGCGATGCCGTTCAGATCTACGAAGGCAAAGTTGGTTCGTTGCGCCGCTTCAAAGACGATGCAAGCGAAGTCCAAAACGGCTACGAGTGCGGCGTTATGGTTGCTGGCTGGAATGAACTCAAAGTTGGCGATGTGATCGAATGCTACGACGTGGTCGAAGAGGCCGCGAAACTGTAGTGATCGGCGTGGTTGGTTGTGCATTGCATCGACGGGTTCAGCAAGTTGGTGCGTGCGCCTGGATTGTTGCGTCGGGCGAACCAGCGAAGGCTGGGCCGCTAGCCCCGCTACGAGCGTGCGCTCGTTCACTGCAATTCCGGGCGCATCTTCAATGCACACGCCGCGTTGGCGTGAAGGCCTAGCGATGTACGTCGCCGCCGCGCGGTTGGCACTGCGAATTGACCATTCGCATTCGCTCAAAGAAAAACGCGCTGTCATCCGAAGGTTAAAAGCCCGCGTGCAAGAACGGCTGCATGTCGGGTTGACCGAAGTCGGCTCGCTCGATGCTTGGCAACGTGCCGAACTCGGCGCGGCCGTTGTGAGCGGCGATCGCAGCAAAGCCAATGAAGTATTGGACGCTGTGGTGCGCATGCTGAGTGAAGAGCCAGCGTGCGAATTACTCGCCCAACGCCGCGAGGTGATGCGGCTCGACGCTGGCGACGATCTATCTAGCGAAGGGGTTGCTGGCACAACTCCTTTGGACACCACGTTTTCGCCACCAGCGCACTGGTTGGCCGCAGAGGATGAGTCATGAATACGCGCAAACAACGAGTTGAACATGCGATGCGAGATGTGCTGACCGCGCTGATTCGCGACCGAGTCAAAGACCCCCGCGTGCAAGCGGCGTCGCTGTTGACGATTACCAAAGTCGAGATGAATGTCGACTTGTCGGTGGCGACTGTGTACGTGTCGATCTTGGGCTCGCAACCCAAGGTTATCGATAAGGTTATAGAAGGCTTGGCGCGTTCCGCTGGCTATTTACGCGGTCCAACCGCTCGCGAACTCAATTTGGCGCGGCCACCCGAGTTGCGGTTTTTGCATGATCGCA
>JAYWHS010001000.1:0-7762 GCA_043777635.1 Kofleriaceae bacterium
GAGGATCCCGAGCAACAATTTTTGCCAACCACCGGCCGGCTCTTGGCCGTCACGCCATCGCAGTTACCGTCGGTGCGCCACGATCTGGGCGTGGCTACCGGTTCAACCGTCGGCATTCACTACGATTCGATGCTGGGCAAAATCATCGCGCATGCGGCGACTCGTGCTGATGCGATTGCCTTGTTGCAGCGGGCGCTTAGCGAACTGTGGGCCCCCGGCCTGGTGACCAATCGTGAATACTTGCAGCGGGTGTTGGCGCTGCCAGCATTTGTGGCAGGGCAGTTACACACCCACTTTGTCGAACAATATGCTGGTGAACTTGCGGCGCGGTCCCCGGGCCTCGATCAGTTGCGGGTGGCTGCGATTGCGGCAACTTTGGTGCGGCTTGAAGTGCGGCGCCGGGCGGTGCCGGCCGACGATATCTCGGTGGTGCCTGGTTGGCGTAATGTCCGATTTGCGGACCAACTAGTCACGTACGCCATCGGTGAGCAAACCCTTGAGTTAGGTTACCTCGTGCGCGAACGTGGCATCGAAATCGCGCTGGGTGGCAAGCGGCTGTACATCCCGCACTATCAGGTCGCCAGCGACGCTAGCGCTGTTTGGTTTGAAGAAGCCGGCGGGCTGCGCCGTACCTGCAAGGTCGCTTGCGACGGCGCCACGATCTGGGTCGGCAGTGAAGGGCGCATGTTGCGGGTACTCGAAGCGCCCCGGTTCGTTGAGCCCGGTGCTGCAATGGTGCAGGGTGGCCTTACCGCGCCAATGCCTGGCAAAGTGATTCGGGTTGTCGTCGTGCAGGGCACTGAGGTAGCACTGGGCGATGCACTACTCGTACTCGAAGCGATGAAGATGGAACATACAATTCGCGCCACCACCGCAGGCGTGGTGACCCACGTGTACGCCAGCATCGGTGATCAAATCGAAGCCGACAAGTTACTGGCCGTGATCGAGCCGAGCTCGGCTACAACCGTGTAGCCACCCGCAGCATTGACGCGATTTCAATGCGTTGCTGGTTAACGCTCGTCGACGAGCACGAATCGCGCACCGACCAGCACAGTGGTGTCAGCTAAGCCTTCGTCTTGACGATGCCGTACCGAAAGCTCGACGCCAAGAATCCGCGCGGCTTGATAGCGCACGCCCCAGCCACCCAACCAGGTTTGCGTCGGTCCCGTTGCGCGCAGCTCAGGTACCCACGTCACATCGGCAAGCAACGTGGTGCGTGGGTAGGGCGCAGGATGCCACTCAATGCCTAGCATCGGACGTATTGCCCGCGATGTTGCACTAAGTTGCAGCCGACCGCCGTCTCGGCTTGATGCGATATCTTGCGTGATGATACCGGCATGGACCGTCACCGGGCCAAGCACTTCACTGGCAACCACATACGCATCAGCTGCTCGGATATTGGCCTGCGTGCTCGACGCGGTGGTGGTCGTGATCCTGACGCCAATCGCTAATGCTGGTTGGCCGCGGAACCACGCATGCACAGGCGCGCCCATCTTGAATTCGGCATGGCGTGCCCGCAAGGTGCGCAACGTTTCGCCGTCGTCGCAGCTTTCACAGACGCGTAAGTCACGATCGGTATCGATCGTCAACATGGCAATGCCTGCTAAGCCGAGCGAGCCCTGCACCGACGCTGCACCACGATGATCAATACGCGCGCGCCCCGCAATCGCCGGGATTCGCGCCGACGTGGTGCTGAGCATGAACGCCGTGGGCATCGTAATGACTGCGTCAGCGCTCCGCTCGTCGGCGCTAGCAGCGCGCGCGCCGGTGCTTACAAACAGCAACGCAGCCATGGAGCGGAGGATGAAGTGTTTCATAATGGACTTTGGGCGACCGAGTTGGTAGCGAACGCTATTCGCGCAGCGACTCGATGGCATCGCGAATGCGACGGCTCACAAACGACACTTGCCCGAAGATCTGGGCATCCAACAGGTTGGCATTTTGAATGTCCGCAACCCGGACGCCGGATTCGATGCGCACCCAATCGGCGATGTTGTAACGAACGCCCCAAGACAACACCGCGCGCAAGCGAACTTGGTCGGTACAGGTGTAGCAGAACTCAGGTGTCCAACCCCAGTCGATTAACACATCGGCTTGATCGGTGGCTTTGACGCCAATACCACCAAAGCCACGCAGCTGCTTGCGGAGGCCTGCGTCGTGCAGCACAAACGTGTCGGTATCGTCGCTAAGCGAGCGAATTTGGGCGTCCCAAAATGCAGCGCCAGCATGCACGGTCGCGCGTGAACCAATATGCTTGGACGCGACCAGCGTTAGCTCGGCGACGCGGGTAGCATAGCCCTCATTTTCACGTTCGAACGATTTGCGATACCCCAACGTCATCGCTGGTTGGTGCGAAAATAGCCGGTTTTCGCCGAGGCCCATGCGAAACGAGGCGGTCACGTACGGTTGAATGCGTTCAGCTACATCGTTGGCATCGAGGCGACGGCGAACTTGGTCCGTGGTCGCTAAGCCAAACTCGGCGACGTCGCCAAGTCCGAGCCGCAAATCGGTAGCCGCGCCACCGCCGGTGTCGAGACTTGATTTGGAGTACAGGATGCCGGCCGGCAACAAGTAGCCGGTAGGGGTTGTGATGACTTCCGGCAAATCAATATTCAACCGTTTTTTCGCGGGTGCGCGACTGAAGCGATACGGGTCGGTTGGTGCGGTGGAGTCGGCCGGTACCGGCTCAGCCACGGCTGGCGTCGGTACTGGTTCGGTTGGTACGGGCTCAGCGCTGGTGGTAGTTGGTTGCGGTGGTGCAGGCACCGTTGGCGTCGGCGCAGGTGCCGCTCCGGTCGGCGTCGGTTGCGGCAAGTTCGTTGGCACCCATGGTTGGGCCAACGCCACGGCCGCGCCAGTGAGGTGGGTTGCAGCGAAGGCCAAACCGAGCCAATATTTTTTGTTCAGACGTTGGTTGTACATAAGTTCTCCATGTTGGTTCTCCTTGGTCATCGATTGCAAAATGCGCCCACACCACGGCACAACAGTGCGCCCCATGGGATGAAAATTTCAGCTCCGAGGCGAATGTCCCATTGCACCAACGAGCGCAACGAGTCGGCGTCACTCATGCGGCCAACTTCAACTTGATAGCCAATGCTGCCGTCGAAGGTAAAGGATGGAATCACTTGCCATCGTAATCCGAGTCGGCCGAGCAAGCCGTAGTCGATCGTTGGCACGCCACCGAGGGCAGGGTCCCAGCGAAACTGTGGTGCCAATGAAATCTCGCCGACTAAACGCGCCAATGGGTTCATGCGAACCTCCCAGCCACCTGCCGGTAGGACCAGCGTCCGTTGCTGTTCCTTGGTGTCGAACATGTCGCCCACCGCGGCAGCTTTGGCGCTCGAAATCCGAGTGCCGGCATGCAACGTGAAATTTTGCAGAGGTCCCCAAAGATGCAGCCGCGATACAACATAAAGATCGGTCACCGACTCATCGAGTTCGGCGTTGTCGATGCTTTCGCGGCGGTTCACGCCGAGCCGGAACGCAATGGCAAGCGCAGGCCAATGCCCGGAGGTCGGCAGCGGTACTTTGAGTTGCACGCCAACCGCCGGAATCGGTGCTTCGACCCCGGTCGCGCCAACCGCTGAGCTATTGCGATATTCGATTTGCGCGATATCCCCGAAGCCCACCGCAACCACGCCGGCCGACGTCAACAGCCCGGGTTGTTGCAATAGACTAGCGTCGCCACTAAACGTAACTTGAAAAGCGCCAATAACGTCAGCAATCGGCATTGCGAATAGTCGCGACGAGGTAAAGCGCTGGTTGAATATCTTGCGCAGGGTGGGTGGTGCGTCGGGATCCGCAGCGCTGATATCATTTGTCGTCGGCGCTGTTGTACTCGGGTCGACTAGGGTTGGACCGTCGGTGCCGCCAGCAGCAGCCACGACAGCGGTCGCGGCGCAGCAGCTAACCGTTAGGACCGAGGTGAACAGCGCCTTCATATCTACATCATACGTTGCCAACCACCTCCAGGTCGAATGGTCCGACCGGAAGACAGCGGCAACGAATGGCAATAGACTGTATTCGCTTGAAACTATAGACGTTTCGTCGGGATCGCGGGCCCAAACAGTGAGCCGTGCCATGCCGTCAATTCGCCAAGTCGGTCGAACACCACATCAGCGGATGCGAGCGTTTCGCGAGCATCGCCACCCGTCGTTACCGCGCATGCATGAGCACCGATGTGTCGCGCTGCATCAATGTCGTGCACCGTATCTCCGACGACAATCGCCACTGCTTGGTCGCGCTGGTTCGCTGGCAGCAGGGTGCGCCCGCGTTCCAGTGCACAGCGTACTAGCGTTGGCCGATGCGGTGAATCGCAGCCATATCCGCCAAATTCAAAAAAATCGAGGAGGCCAGCTTGGCCCAATTTGAGGTCGGCAGCGGCACGCACGTTGCCGGTGGCAACGCCAAGTTTAACGCCGGGGAGTTGTTGCAACCACTGTAAACATTCCACCACATCAGGCAGGATGCGCAGCGGTTGATTGCTAAGTTCTTCGTGGAGCAGCAGCAAGTAAGCGGCGATGAACGTATCAATTTCCACCTCACTCGCAGGACGATCTAACCGCGCTTGAAACACCGCATTCACCAACCAGCGATCGGTTTTGCCGCCGAAATCAATGCCCAACGATGCTTCGGTTAGCCCAAACTGTTGTTCCATAACCCGATCAAATGCGCGACGACCCGCACCCTGGGCGCTCAGCAACGTGCCGTCAATGTCAAACAAGTACAACACCGTCATTACGGCACCAGCGTATCAGATTGAATCCGCTTGGTTAGCGACCTAGGATGCACAAATGCATTTGACCAATACGCTCACAGTGGCCGCATTATCGAGCGTGTTGGCATGTCGCGGCGTGGTGTAAGTGTTCGACGGTACGTCGCTGTCACGGTTTTGGCTTGGCCCAACGTTCAATTACCAACAGCAGGCCATCAAAGGTATCGCGCATGGCCCAGGCTTTTTCATGCGGCGAACTCAATGTGCTGGCGCGTAACAAGCCGTCGCCGAATGCGCTCCGAATGCCAGAGCATCCAGAGTCGTGTTCGTACTTCACGGCGGCACCTTCATAAATGAGAAAACAGGCTTGGTGATTGCCTTGGTTATACAGCGGTGCGCCGTTTTTAATCGCGCCTTCGATCGCAGCAACGACGTCGACGATTTGTTCTCGAGTACAACCCTTGAGCAGGCCAAGATCGTGATTGGGGATTTTGCGTTCAATACGGCCGGCTTCACTGCTCGGCGCTTCATCCGGTGCACGCGTGGCTTTGGCAAATGCGGCCATCGTGGTCGGGGTTAGTTGCGCGAGCATTGGTTTAAGATAATTGCTTGGCACTGCCAAATTGAGATTTTGCCCAGCGGTGATAATGGCGGTGGTGACTCCGACGACATCGCCAAATTGATTAAACAGCGGGCCGCCACTGGATCCTTGTGATATCGGCGCTGAAATTTGCAGCACCGTGAGGTCAGGCCCCAGTTTGCGCACCGAGCTGACCAGGCCGTTGGACACCGAATAATCGAGTACGCCGAGGGGATTGCCAATCGCGATGATTGCATCGCCCGCCGACAAAACATCACTATCGCCAAGTGTCAGCGTCGGCAGTTTTTGCACCGGGTCAACGTCGAGTAGCGCCAAGTCGCGATCGGCATCGATTGCCGCGATGCGCAGCACCGGCAGGACGCTGCCGTCGGAGAAACGCACGACAACGTTGGCTTCGCCGGCAACGACATGCACATTGGTAACGATCAGGCCGGAGCTTTCGACGACAAAACCGGTACCAACTTTGTCGGCGCCAGCTTCGACTCGAACAATGGCCGCAGTCGACCGCGCCACGATTTCTTTCGGCGTCAATTTTTGCGGCTGTGCTGGCGTCGGTCGATGGCCGCAACTGCTCAGGGTTGCGATCGGTGCAACCGCGGTCATCAACATGACGGCACTCGTTACACCTAGGCCGCTGCTACTTCGACGCGTTGATTTCGACGGTGGAACCACGGTTTAGTGTAGCGCGAAAACTACGGCGTGGGTGTTACCGCTGCGCCGCTTGGTGTTGGGCCCGGAGCCGCAGGCGTTGTCACACTACCCGGCGGCAAGGCTGGCGTCGTCGGGGTTACCGGCGCGGCCGGCGCGGGTGTTGGTCCGCCCATGCCAGCTTTAGGTGTGAGCCGAATGTGCCGTACCGAATCACCTGCCGCTTTGGAAAAGCCAGCGGGGTCGCGGTGTGGATTGATGCCCGACTTGATGCCCGCATCGAGATGTTTAGCGAACAACTCCATCCGAATGCTGTCCCAGGCTGGGCAAGCTTCGGGGCCAGCACTTTCACAAGCAGCAATTGCACGATTTGCATAATCGAGTGCGAAGCCAAGCTCAAAGCGATCGAGGTACGCTGCGGATACTGCGCGCAGGGCCTGCCAGCGCACCGGCGATGCTTTGTCGCGTTCACTTAACGCACGCGGCATTTCCACCGCCCAGTCGCGGTACCCGCCATCGCTCATAAATTGTGAAGCAGCTGCCACCGCTTTACCATCTTCGGGATGGGCGATTGCACGGGCTTCTTGCAGTGCTGCACTTACGGTTTCGTCGCCGCGCAGCCGGCTTGCCGGGGCGGCGTCCATGGTGCGTGGTGGCAGGCCAATGGCGAAAGCCGCAACGCCCACCACGGCGATATCCACAACACTGACCAAGCGGAGAAACTTCATGGTTGCGAGTCTGACACCACTACTACGTGAAAGTTCCGGCCATGGCCGGGTTTTCTCGCTGTAGCATTTCGCCCCACAGACCCGCAGATCGTTTGCCCCTAACTGCCACGATCGACGCTTACGAGTTGCATGGCAAATCGTCAAAAATAATACATTACTGATACTTGGGTATATGGATCCATCTTTGCATAAGTGCATGACTCTCGCTGTAACGCCAACAAAGGAACTGTCATGAGCATTTTGCAAACCATGGGACAACGTTTTCACGAAGGCGGATGGGGCATGTGGCCTATCCTTTTTACGTCGATCGTCACGATCGCACTCATCGTTGAGCGCGCTGTCTATCTGATGCGGGCTTCGGTCGACAAAGACAAACTGTTGGCATTGCTCAAGAGCCAAGTGATGAGCGGTAACGTTCAAGGCGCAATCAAGGTTTGTTCGGGTAACCCAACCCCAATGACCCGCATCGTTCAAGCCGGTCTGATGAAGTTCAACCGCAGCGATGACGAAGTTCAAGCCGCGATGGACGAAGCCTCCCTCCGCGAATTGCCGAAGATCAATCAACGCACTCCATACCTTGCCATGCTTTCGAACTTCGCCGTTATGGCGGGTCTCGTTGGTACCATCTCGGGGATGATCAGCGTGTTCGGTAAAGTCAAAGACTCCGACTCGGGCGACAAAGCCGGCACCCTCGCTGGTGGTATTTCGGAAGCTCTGAACTGTACCTTCTTCGGTATTACGGTATCGCTGATCGGTCTGCTTGGGTTCTCGTTGCTCTCGGGCAAGACCACCAAGGTTATCGACGACATCAACGAAGTGACCGTGCAAGTGGTTAACTTGGTTACGTCGCACCGCGCGCAGATGCAACCTGGCATGTAAGCCCTCGTCGTGAAGCAACGCTTGCATCTCGCAACGTGGCTTTGCGGCGCTTCAACTGACTGTGCGGTCAGCTTGAAGTCATCTCTTCAACAGGAGGCATTTTTATGGGTGCATCAGTAGGAACTGGCGACGGAAAAAAGAGCGTCAACGTCGACCTCAATCTCGTACCGTTCATCGACTTGATGAGCTGTT
>JAYWHS010001001.1:0-2317 GCA_043777635.1 Kofleriaceae bacterium
GAAGGTGGCCGCGGTGATCACGTGGTGCAATTCATGGTGGAAATCCCGAAAAAACTTTCTCCTCGGCAGCAAGAACTGTTGCGTGAACTCGCCACCGAAATGAACGAAGAAGTCAAAGAGCCCAAAAAAGGCTTATTCGGGCGCAAGCGTTAACCCTACGGTCGTTTGGGTTTGTGCGCGCAAGTACCGAGCCAGCGTCTACGAAAACACCCCGTGCTTGGGACCACGTACTACACGGTGCTAGCCTCATTTTTGTTTGGTACCGCCAGTCATTCAGAACTCTGAACGGACGTAGGATCTGCGGTACTAGGCGCGGACCAGGCCGTGCTTGACAGCAAAACGCGTTAAATCGGAGTTGTTTCGGAGCTGCAATTTCTTCAACACATGGCCGCGATGGGTATCAACAGTTTTTACGCTAATAGCCAACGAATCGGCAATTTCGCGATTGGTTTGCCCCATCGCCAACATTTCCATTACTTGGACTTCGCGTTGCGATAATACTGCCGTCGGCGAGTCAGCGTGATTTTCGGCGAGGCGACTGATGTTGGCACTGGCGACGGTTTTACCACCGGCAACTTGGGTGAGGGTGTCGAGCAAGGTTTCCGCGCTTGCATCTCGGTCGATAAAACCGTTGCAACCCAAGCGCAATGCCCGTGCGCTGCGATGATCGTCGTCGGTGCCAACCAAGGCGACTACCTGCGTGGTCGCGGCGGTATCGGCGAGGTTGGTGAGCAGCGCAAAGTCGGCGCGCTCAAGTGCGCCGATTTCAGTAAGCAGAATCGTGGCAGCGTGGTGGTGCTGATCATTGCGCATCAGCTTGATGACCTGCTCGGGGGTGGTTGCGACACCAACGACGACGATGGCCTTGCGTGGTGCCAAAGCCTCGCGCAGCGCCCAACCATGTAACGCAGCATTCTGAAATATTACTAAGCGAATCACGTTGCACTCCTGGTTTGAACCGCATGGTGCGACTCGGCTAAGGTTGTAGGGTAGTTTCCGAGGGGCATCGGGTAGATGCGGGCGCTGGTTCGGCTAGCAATGGGGTAGCTTTCGGGTAAGATAGACGTGACGCGCGATGCTGGCTGACCCGCTTTCAACGACTGACGTCGTAACGGATTTTCCTCGTAAACTCGGGGAGTTTACGTTGCAGGCCGAACTTGGCCGTGGCGGTAGCGGAGTGGTTTTCGCTGCGCTGTGGGGCCACCGCGAGATCGCACTCAAAGTGCTTCATCCTGACCAAATCGCAACCGATAAATTCCGCGAGCAATTTCTGATGGAAGCGCGGCGGCTGTCTGAGTTGGCGCATCCTGGGGTGGTAAAAGTGTTGGCCGTCGGCGTCATTGATGAACGTCCATACGTCGCGATGGAGCGTTTGCGCGGCGAAACATTGGCTGAGCGTTTGATGCGGGGCGCGCTGCCGCTGGCGCTAGCCCTCGAAATCGCGCAACAGCTGGCAGCGGCGGTGGCAGCGATGCATACGCGCAATCTGGTGCACCGCGATCTCAAACCTGAGAACGTGTTTCTGGTCGATGCGCAGCACGCAGTCTTGCTCGACTTTGGCATCGCCAAGGATTTGTTTTCATCGCCATCAACAACCACCCAAGATGGCGGCATCCGAGGCACCCCAGCGTATATGGCGCCGGAACGTTTTTTTGGCCAAGCCGCAGGCGTTGCCACCGACGTCTACGAACTTGCCGTGGTCGTCTATGCGATGATCGCAGCGCGGCTGCCGTGGGACTCCATTTCTGATCCTGCGGCACGGCTTGATCCCAAGCCGTTGGTGGAAGCGCCGTCGGCCATCGATTCATTGCTACGCACGGCGATGTCGACGCGCGCTGCCAATCGCCCGACCTCGGTTGCTGATTTTGCCGCGCAGTTGCGGGTTAGCGGTGGCGATGATGATTCGCAGCCGCATGAGACCCAGCCGTTGCCAGCGCAAGTCGGCGAGTCCGGCGCGGCCCAACCCGTCGCTGAAATGGGCACAGGACCAACGTTGAGCCTCGCATCACCGACGCCGTCGAGTTCGGCACCAGGCGAATCCGCACACGCCGGCGCCACGCCGCCCTGGTTTTCGAGAGTTACGCCGACGGTGAACCCCCGGAGTCACCTCGCGGGACGCGACCGTAATGTCGAGCCGCATGGCGTGGACGATGCAGCCAAGGTTGCGGCCAATATTGCGCAGGCTTGGCCGTCGCGCGAACAGGCTGACCAGGTTACGCTCGATGCTGCTTCGGCCGCAGCGCACACGGCACGTTCAACTAGGCGGCCCGTCGTGACCGGGGCGATCGCGCTTGTGGCGGTTGTGTCCAGCGGCGTG
>JAYWHS010001002.1:0-2317 GCA_043777635.1 Kofleriaceae bacterium
GTCGCAAACCATTGCCCGCAATGCCGCCGGTGCCACGGTGCAAGTGGCGAAACAGCAGCTTGCGTACTTTGGCAACAGCGATCCGAAACAGTTGATCCATACGCTGGGCGCTAGCAACACTAAGACATTTACGTTTAGCTACGATACGCGTCATCAACTCACCGGCGTAACTACATCGGGTGCCGCATTCACCGGCGGCTATACGTTTGGCAATGCTGGCCGTTTGAGCCAAGCCAATGTCGCGGCGAATGTGGCGTTGCCCGGCAGCGATGTGAAACAGCGCAATGTGAATTATGTGTACGGCACCGGTGGGGTGAATGGCGTCGACAAAGAAGCAGTCACCGCGCTGACCAATGTCAGCGGCGGTGCAGCGTTTGCAAGCTATTTGTATGATGCCGCTGGCAATCAAACCAAGCGCACGTATGCCGCTGGCAATGTGAGCTGGGACTATGTATATGACGGCGAAGATCAACTGCGTCGCGTGACCAAACGTATCGGCACCACTGTCAATGGCAGTGAAGAATATTGGTACGACGAAAACGGCGGACGCTTGGCCATCGTGTATCGCGATCCTGCTGGGTTGAAGACCGGGCTGCGTTGGTTCATTGGCGGCACAGAGGCGTATTACACCGCGAGTGGCACTGGGAATAATGTGGCAACGCTGACCAAGGCATACACCCATCCGACGCTCGGCACGCCAGTCGCTCGGGTGGAGCGCACGCCGACTGCGGTGAAGATTGAGTATCAATTCCACGGCTTGGGCAGCAACACGTTGGCAGCGGTCGGTAGCGATGGCGTAACGAACGCCAGCTTCATGTATGCACCATACGGCGAAGTGGTCGAGGCTACCGACGGTGGGGCAGGGGTGGGGAATGGCAAAGATGCGCACCGCAGGCGGGTGACGGACAAGTACACCGATGAAATCGGCGGATTAATGTACTACGGCGCGCGGTATTACGATGGCGTACTGCTGGGGTGGACGCAGGGTGATCCGTTGTATCGGTTTGCTCCGGATCGGGCGTGGGTAGCTCCACGTCGAGGAAACTTGTATCAATACGTCCGTGGGAATCCGGTGCGATACATCGACCCCGACGGGCGCGAAGATATCTTTGAACATTTCTTCGGTAGGATTACCGAAGCCGCAAAAAAAGCCGCACACGCAGCAGGGAGTTTTGTTGCGCCAGTCACGGATTTCATACCAGGGGTGGGGGTCGGAGTACGGTTGGGTTTGGGCGATACCAAAGAAGCCGCGATCAATGCAGGAACAGATCTATTGGGATTTGGCATTGGGAAACTTGTAAAATTGGCAGTTGTTGGCAAAGTTTCAAAGGTTGGGGAGGTGATGTTGGATACAGACAAGGTGATTGAAGCAGTGAAAGGTGGCGAAGCGGTGACTGCGGCAATTCTAAAAGGACGCACTCCAATCGTATCCACAACTGTAGTAAAACAAGTGGCTACAGGTGGGTTCAAGGCTGAAACGGAAGGGATGCGGCAGTTGTTGATTGCAAACGGTGGTCGGGTCGTGAGTGCTGGAACAGCGGCGGAAGCAACAGCACTGCAAGCTATGGCCAAAGGAATGAAGCCATCACGAGCTATAGGTACTGCCGATGCAAGAATTCTTGCCGCTGCTCAACGTGAAGGGACTGCGGTTCTTACCAACGACAAGCAATTTAACAGGTTTATGCAGGCAATCGGTTGGGCAAACGACTAGGCGTAAACGAACAATGGGCGCGTTTAATACTGTAACTGCAACAATTCAGTGTGGCTACTGCCACACTATGCAACCTCAACCTATCCAATTTAAGTACGGAAGGACTTATCAGATCGAATATCAACTCGGTGACTTGCTTGATTGGCGTTCGCGTTTGGTCGTTGGGAGATTTTGGCCGGGGATTGTGATTGTTCGTGGCATCGCTGATGATTGTAACTTTTGCCACCATTACGAGATACATAACCAGGAATGGTGGTGTTACGTGGTCATCAATTGTGGCCGTATTGTTTCATGTGAGACCGCGACATGGCCCGTGATGTTGAACGAAGACGGTTATGTCGAATGTTCAATCAAAGATCCAGAACGAGGTTAGCGATGCGAAAGGGTCAAGATGATTCAAACGAAGTTCGTGATGCTTGCAGGCTCCCCCAAGATCCCGAACGGGGTTCGTTACGTGAACGTTCTGCGAACGACTGCAATTCGAAGGCGCGCGGCGACACAAGTTCCCGAACGGGGTTTGTTCAGTGTAACCGCTACACAGACCCCATGTAGACAAGCACGCGGCGCTGTGGCAGCGCCTCGCGGCACCTTCAGGCCGGCGGAATG
>JAYWHS010001003.1:0-2314 GCA_043777635.1 Kofleriaceae bacterium
TGGCAGCGTTGATGGTTATGCCGATTGTCGGCTGCTTTGATCCAGCACCCGTCAACAACATCGATGCGATGAGCAGCCTCGATGCCCGGATTCCGGACAGCCGCGTCGACGCTGCCGTGGATGCACGGCCCATTGATGCGCCGCCTGGTTCGAATCCGGCGTTGGCGCGGGCACCGAAAACTTGCAACACACAAGTAAGCGACGCGGTAATCAACGCATCGATTCCAGGATGGATGGCGACCACGTACACCGGTGGTGCAAGTGCTGATCAACGTTTCTACAAGTGCACTGACACCAACGTTTATGCATTTTCGTCGAGCTACGTTGCGCCGCGCAATCCTGCCGGCATGGCGCCGTCGATTAGCTACACTCGCAATGCCACATTTTTAGGCGCAGAGTTTGAGTTTGCCTACACGGTGGAAAGTATCGACCAGCCGGGCGAATCGGGAATCGCTTTCGCCGGTGGATTTGCGTTGTCAGTGAATCCGGGTGTTGCGTACACGTTGTCGTCGCTGGAGCGTCGCCCCAGCGACGGCATGGTGATTTTGCGAACCATCAATCAAGACGGCACAACCATCGCGTCTAAAAATATTGGCGTGCTGACACCGCCGTATCGGGTGCGCTGGCGCGGCACGCGGATAAACGCTTCATTGCGGTCGGTCGTCACAATCTTTACGGCAACATCAACCATCGACTTCGCCGCCGACACGGTGCCATTACCAGCGTCAGGTATTCAATTGCTATTTGGCATCAATCGTTTCGAAGTCGGGCAGATCTCGCGGATGGTGTTTAGCGACCTGGTGTTGCCATAGCCAACCCAAACGTCATGATCTTTTGCGAGTGAATTCCATCACCCAGTTGGTTTCCCAGATTGCACCATCGGTATCTGAGAATGCTTGCGCCCAGGTGGGATTTTCACCGGTGTTGATCTGCCAGGTGAAGCGGATTTTTATGGGTTTGCCGTCCAAGGTTTCGCGCGCATAGAAGGTGCCAATGGGGCCTGTAAAACTACCGATTACCGGCACGTCGAGGTTGTGAGGCGCTCTGCCATCGAGCCACCAGATCGCCCACTGTTGGGTTTGTGGGTCGAAGGAACGAAATGCTGCGGCTCGAACTTCTGCGTCGGGAAAGTACAAGATATTGTCCTCGACATTGCCGAAACCACCGAGGATTTTCTGCGTCGAAGACGTGCCTCGAAATTCGGTCCAATCGGTGCAGCCGGTAAGCCGCGAGTTTAGGCGACGGTGATTCACATCCCAGTCGCCAATTATAAAGTCGAAGTCGGTGGGTGCCGTGGCTGTGTTCCGGGCTTGCATGGGTGCCTTGATGGCGCATCATCTGATCGATGGCAACGAAGAAATGGCGCGATTCGAGCCCCTGCGGCACCGTAGCCGCGTAGGCTGCGGGCGGCTTGGCCGTGAATCGTGTAGGCTCCGGCCATGAAACGAACTTCGGTTTCGTCTGTGATTATGGCCATCGCGGTGGCTGCGTGTTGTCCACCTAAAGCAACCAGCACAACTGCCGGTATCACCAAGCCTGTTGTGGTGGCGGAACCTGCCGCTGTCGAGCCGGTCATTGGGCCGATGCGCGACATGGCGGACAAGCGCGAAGTGCATCTCAAAAATGTGCGGCAGTTGACGTTCGGCGGTGACAATGCTGAAGCCTACTGGTCATTCGCCGGCGATCAGTTGGTGTTGCAAAGCAATCGCACGCCATACAAATGCGATCAGATCATGACCATGCCGGCGCGTTATGGTGCGCAGGCCAAGCTGGTGTCACCTGGCAAAGGCCGCACGACGTGTTCGTATTTCCTCAAAGGCGACAAAGAAATCGTTTACGCGTCGACGCATGAAAAGGGCGATGAATGTCCAACCCCGCCCGACATGTCGCACGGCTACGTCTGGGGCTTGTTCGATTACGATATTTTTCGAGCGAACGCCGACGGCAGCAATATTCGGCGGCTGACCAGCGAACCTGGTTACGATGGTGAAGCCACGGTGTGCGCCAAAGACGGCAGCGTGGTATTTACCTCGACGCGTAACGGTGATCTCGATTTGTATCGGATGGATGCCGATGGCAAAAATGTGACGCAGTTGACGCATTTGCCAGGCTATGACGGCGGCGCGTTCTTCTCGCCGGATTGTTCAAAAATCGTATGGCGTGCATCGCGCCCAACCGGCGACGCACTGGTCGATTACCAAAATTTGCTCAAGCAAAACATGGTGCGGCCAACCAAGCTGGAGTTGTTTGTGGCCAACGCCGACGGTACCGATACCCGGCAGATTACCTATCTTGGAGTTGCGGCATTCGGTCC
>JAYWHS010001004.1:0-2313 GCA_043777635.1 Kofleriaceae bacterium
GCGCCGAGCTCGCGGGCCAATATCACCGCTTTACGGGCGACATCCAAGCCGGAAAGATCGTCGCGCGGGTGTGGCTCAGTGAGCCCTTTACGTTGCGCAACAACGACAGCACGGGACAAAGGCACTCCGTGCATCAGCTCGTCGGCAAGATACGCCAACGTGCCCGATAGACTGCCTTCGATGCGATGCACCACATCGCCGGTGCGCACCAAGTTTTTCAACGTCTCAATCACTGGCAAGCTAGCACCGCAGGTCGTTTCATAGAGAAAACTTCGGCTATGGTGGCGCGCTGCGGCCATCAAATCTTGTCGTCGCGGATAGTCGATCGTCAACGGTTTTTTGTTGGCAGCAACCACATGAATGCCACGCCGAAACGCTGCGGCATAGACCTGCTCCATGCCCTCAGCGGCGGTGCAATCAACCAACACGGGTGCTGACAACCGCGATAGACGATCCAACAGTTCAGCATCCAGCGGGCCCCGCTCCGAGCGTGCGCTCGTTCGCTCCGGGTTGCCCCGCTCCGAGCGTGCGCTCGTTCGCTCCGGGTTGCCCCGCTCCGAGCGTGCGCTCGTTCGCTCCGGTTTGCCCCGCTCCGAGCGTTCGCTCGTTCGCTCCGGTTTGCCCCGCTCCGAGCGTTCGCTCGTTCGCTCCATTTTTGGGTCAGGTGCAAGCCGAGCCAGCGCTTGCGCATCCGTTACGCCACGCTCATCGAACACGCATTGCGAACTATCGGCGAGCCCGACGAGCTTGAGCCGCACGCCGTGATCAGTGCGCAGCACGTCGGTTTGCGCTGCAAGCTGGGTGAGTAAACTGCGGCCCACCGTGCCTCGGCCAAGCAACAAAATATGAATCACCGGTTCAGCAAAGTTAAACACTGCGTGCACCGAGCGCACCGCTGCCGCGGTATCAGCAGCGTCGACGACGCACGAGATCGAGCGCTCACTTGCACCTTGCGCGATGGCGCGCACACGAATGCCGATGGTGCCTAGCGCTGCGAAAAATCGACCGGCGACATTGGCTTGGCGACCCATGCGCTCGGCCACTAACGTAATGAGCGTCACTGGTTGGTGGGCTTGACGCACGACCACATCGTCATGCGCAGCCTGCGCAGCGTAGTTGGTCAAGATGCTGTGCGCACGCGCCTGTTCGAGCTGCGGCACAACATACGACGCCGACACACCCAACCCGGTTTGATTGCTCATCCAAACTCGCACGCCACCTTCAGCCAATGCAGTCAATGCGCCGCCATGAAACATCGTCGGCAGCGCCGATCGCTGCGCTTCAACCAAGATCAACGCTAATTGTTCAAGGCTGGTAATACATGTGGGTTGGTCGTCGGTGCCGTGGCCGTGGGCATCGATGCGTGTGCCCGGTGCGTGCTGGTCTACCGTGCTGCGAATCGTCAACGCGATGCCCGCATCAATGAGCGGAATCACCGTGCGAGCGTGAAACATCGTGGTGCCAAAATGCGCCAACTCCAATGCTTCACGATAGGTCAAGTGCGTCACCGGATACGCTTCGTCGACCAAACGTGGATCCGCCGTACAAACACCGGCCACATCGGTCCAAACCGTGAGCTGGTCGGCGCCGAGGGCCGCGGCCAACAACGCTGCGGTATAGTCGGAGCCATTGCGGCCTAACGTCGTGGTGCGTCCCGTCGACGAACGGCCGATAAAACCAGTAACGATGGCCACAAGTTCTGGGGGCAGCGCAAGCAACACTGCCCGCGCAGCGGCACCGGTTGCAAGTGTATCAACGTTGGCGGCTTGAGGTGTGTCGTCGGTGACGACCAGCTCACGAGCATCAAAGGCCTCTGCTGTTGCAGCACTGCCGTGTAGCCGTAGTTGGTGCGTTACCACACCAGCCACGATCGTCGCGCTGATGCGTTCACCGAACGCCAGCACTTCGTCGAGCGTGTGCAGCGGCAGTGCCCGTGCAAGCGCGATATCGTCGACGATGCGCTGCAACTCTTGCACTAACGGCTGCTGCTGCGCGGTGATCGCGTGCAACGCGCGGCCGTCAACATCGGAGCTGACAAGTGCCGCGCGCGCGACGTTGTGGGCAAGCTCGGCTACCAGCGTTAGTTGCGCCGTTGCACTTGCCTGGTCACCGTCCGCCGCTGCGCGGGCCGCAGCAATCAACCAGTCGGTGGTGTCACCAAGCGCCGACACCACCACAACTAACCGGTCCTGCCGGTCAACGGCTTCGACGATGAGTTGCGCCACCCGCGTGAGTCGGCCGATGGTACCAAGCGAACTACCGCCAAATTTGTAGACCGTTGTTGCCATGGATCGATACCTTTCGACGCGCGTG
>JAYWHS010001005.1:0-7728 GCA_043777635.1 Kofleriaceae bacterium
GCCGAGGATTTCGAAGGCGATCCAACCAGCATTAGTGAGCTTGCTAACACCGCGGCACTGCCGCAGCCACCGCCGATGATGATTGCGCCGATTGCGCCAATACCGCCGGCGATTACCGGCCTTGGTACCGGGCCTGGTCAAGGACATGCGCCGTTTGGCTACCCACCACCGATTGAATATCGAACGCCCGCGCCAATGCCTGCGAGCATCGCATCGTCGCCGTACCCGCATATGGGCGGTACGCCGCCCGATAGTGCCCCAGCGCGAAATTCGCAGCGCATGATGGCCCCGCAAGCTCCTCACGGTTCGTCGCCGCAGAGTCCAACGCCAGCAGGTATCACGCCGTACGGCCAAGGCCATGCGGGCCATGCACCGACGCCGGTCGCCGCGCCTGCCAATTCGATGCCGATGATGGAACCCAACCCAATGGGGATAAGTTCGAACATTGGCCCGCCGGTCGGTGGCCCAACGCCGTATGTCAATCGTTCGCGGGTGTATGCGTTTGTCGTCGACGAAGCCGGCAATCCTATCGAACTAGGCTCCGGCCGGTTTGCTAAAGCGTATCGCGGCGAAGAGCGTTGGGTTGAATCCAAAACAACCATGCGTCGGCCCATCGCCATCAAATGCTTGCAGCGCGGGGTCTCGGAAGAAGACCAAATGCGTTTCCAAATGGAAAAAGAAATTCTTGAACGAGTACAGGGCCATCCCAACATCGTCGAGATTCTGGCGTCGGGCGAAGGCGACAATCCTAATTTCATTCCGCCGCAATTGCGCGACCGGGTTGAAAACGACTTCATGATTTTGGAGTTGCTCGACATGTCGCTCGAAGAGCGGCTCAAAGGTGCGCGGCAAAAACGCCGCCGCGACGATTTGCTAGCGGTGCCGATGCGTGAGCGCATCTTTCGCGTGCTCGAATATATTATTCCGGTGGCGACGGCCGTCGAATATTCGCACCTGGTTTGCGATACCTGCCACCGCGATATCAAGCCTGCCAATATTTTGGTGAAGCTGGCCGATCCTAATTTGCGTGGGTCGCAGATGCGCGTCAAGCTGGCCGACTTTAATGTAGGTAAAGTGGCCGATCCTGACATGGACGTGTCGATGACGCGCTATCAGGCGGTGCCGGGCACGTTGTATTTTCAAAGTCCCGAGCAAGAAACTAACTCGTTTGAGCTGTTGGTCAATGTGACCCAAGGCTCACCCGAAGTTGAGTTCTTTGAAGATTTTTATATCGACATCTTTGAAAGCGACACGTTTTCGCTGTTTAACCGCAACGAGAACTACGCCATTTTGTCGTCGGACCGCACCCGCAAAAAAATTATGTTGAATCGGCCGTTTGCCGAGACCTCCGAGTTCAATGTGCGTGGCCGCGTGGTCAAGAGCGTGGGCCGGCCAGCGGACATCTACTCGCTGGGCGCGGTGTTCTATTATCTGATTACCGGCGCCTACGCCAACCCTAAGAATCTGTTCGATGCATTTCGTAAGTTTGTGGAGTACGAGCGTAAAGACGAGACCAACTCAATTGCGGCGTATATCGAGCATGAATATCGAACCATCGCCAACTTGCGCACACCGAAGCAAGAAGGCCATGGTGCGCCGGATCTCGCCCCCGAAGACCGGTTCTTTTCGTACAAGCATTATCTCGACGGCAATGGTGAGCTCATCGATCCGATGATTTTGATCATTATCGCCAAAGCGATGGTGCGCAATAAACCAGATAGTTATTGCCTCAGTCATGATTTAAAGACGCCGGGCATCTCGTCGATGGTGCACGACTTATTATCGTTGTACGTGCACTACGGCATCGATCCATCGGCGCGGTTGGCGTACCAGCATGACAGCTACGAACGGCCGAAACGCACCAGCGTGATGAAGCGCGCGTTCGACAAGATCTTCAAGAAGTAGCGCTTCGCCGACGCTGTCACGCGACTACTGTGACAATGCGCTAGCGCACAAACGCAAAAACGCGACCCGAAGGCCGCGTTACGCTACGTTACAAAGGTGTAACCCGGTTGAAGATTACTCTTCGGTGCCTTTGACAGCGGCGAGGATCGAAACCACCAAGCCAGCGATAGCGCTCACAACGATGAGCTTGGCACCAATGCCGAATGGAGCACCAAAAACATGGGTGAGGGCATCACGCAGTTTGAAAGCCACAAAAGCAAAACCTGCAGCGGCTGCGCCAGCTTGCCATTTGAGCAAATGCTTGAGGCCCATGCCGCCCATCACTGCAGCGAGGATGAAACCACCCATGGTCATGAAAACTTGGCCGGCATCGCCTTTGCGCATCGCAAACAACGATGCTGACTCACCGCCAAAAGAAATGAACGGCAAGAAGCAACCAAGCAAACCAAGAACGCCAAAAGCTAAAATTCCAAATTTCAAATTCTTCATGGGACCCCTTTTTCTGATAAAAACTGCCGCCACTCTACCAGCGGGCAGGCACCGCAAGGGCCGGTTGAGGGTCAAAACGTGCAAATTTTAGCAATTTTCCCTAGGAGAGTTGTTACCTGCAACCGGGCGCTAGTTACGCTAGGATGGCGGCAATGCAACAGGATTCGAACTCAGACCTTGCGTTAACTGTGGGCCAAGCGGACGCAATGCTGGCGTCGCAAGAATTAGTCACTGCGACTGCGGGTGCAATTCATGAAATGAAAGCGTTGCGCGAGCGCTGCTTGGCGATTGGCATCCCCGCGACGATCGGTTGCCCAGGCGGCGGAGGATCGTGCGGGCCGAAAACCCATTTGTTAGTCAGTGCAAATGACATTCCGCGGTTGGCGCAGTTTTTCTCCGACGAGTGGTACGCGCGCTTGAACGCCGAAGGGTTGCCACCAGTGGTGCTTAAAGTGCCGCTGCCCGAACACGCCGACGAGCCACCGTGTCCGGCCTGTGGTACCGCCGCACCGCTGCTGCAAGGCGCGTGTAGCGATTGCGGCTTGATGTTGGAGTAGCGTCAGGGTTACGGCGCGAGCAGCGGCGTAGTGGCCGGAATTTTCGGCAACACGCCGACGAGCCACCGTGTCCGGCCTGTGGAACGGCTGCACCGTTGCTGCAGGGTGCGTGTAGCGATTGCGGCTTGATGTTAGCGTAGCGTCAGCGTGGCGACGGCGGAGTGACAGGCGGGACTTGCAGCGCCGGTGCGATGCCAGGCGGCATTGGTCGCCGATACACCGAGACAATCGGCACACCGTCGCTGCGCAGCACAAAAATCGGCTGCACCGTGCCGTACGATTTCCAAATCATGTAGTCATGGCGCAAAAAGTGTTTTTCATGAACCACCAGTGCAAGGTCGCTGCGATCGATACCCATATTTTCCGGGCCGGCATCGACCAGGGATTTTGCTACCAAGCCTTGGTTTTGATACCAGCCCCACGCCGGTGAGGCATCGTGAGTGTAGATCGCATGGGTATCGCGCAACGTCGCCAAAAATGGCAGCACACCGCGCACTGCAATGCCCCAAAATTGTCGGTTCATGCCGAGGTCGGCACCGCCGGGTGCACCGCCTGCGAATGCGTTGTAATAGGTAAGCCCGTAGGGCTGGGCTTGGTGAGTCTCGATCGCTGCCGAACTTACCACCATGCAGCCGAGTGCAAGGGTGGCGATCGTCGTCGGAGCTGACAGCCTTCGGGCGGCCCACACAATGCCGACCGCAGCGGCAATGCACAGCGATGGGATCGCTGGTGCCCAGTGTTTTTCAGCGCCAAAAATCGGCGTGCTACCGAGGAAAAACGGCCCCATCGAAGCGGCCGCTGACAGCGTTAACAAAACGCCGAGCTGGCGTTGCGCAAAGACCGTCGGAGATTCGATGGTGGTGCCGCTGTCGGCGGCGCTTGCCGTTGCGGACTTTGCGTCACGCCATGCTGTGAACCAACCGAGCGCACCGATGCTGATGCCAAGGCCTGCTGCTGCGAGCGTTGCGGCCGGTACGGTGAGCAGGGTGGTGGTGAGTGCGACGTGCCAAGGGAACCGTGGTGCGTTCCAGTTTTGGCCGAGATATTCAAAGTTGTAATGGACGTGGGTGAAGTGAAACGCCAACCACTGTTGGACATGAGTGATCGGGTGGTGCCATAGCCAGGGCCATGCCGCAACCAGCGTTAGTGGGCCGAGGATGATCGGCCAGCCCAACGAGCCGTGCCGCGCAAAGCTGCGGAACAAGCGTCGCATAGCGCTGAGCTGTACGTCGATGGCGGCCGTCGGGTTGGCGGGGCTGCCGTCATGGCGCTGCATTCGCGTGCGCAGGTACTGCAGCGCGTGTGCTCCGATATAGTGGGGACCGACGACGAATGGCAATAAAATAGCGTTGTGCTTGGTCGCCAGCGCTAGGCCAAAGATCACGCCAGCCGCAATGCGCCAACCACGATGGGTCAAGCCGCGCCAATATGCGTAGAGTGTGGCGACCCAAAGTGTGACGATGGGCCCATCGAAACAGGCGAGCCCTGCATGAAAAAATGCACGCGGTAAAAACAGCGTCAGCAGTGCGGCGATCACGCCGGTGGCTTGGCCCCACACCCGCGCGACCCAGGCAAAGATGATCACGATCAGCAGCGCATTGAGAGCCATCGCCGGGATCCGATACGCCGTGATGCGATTGACGCCCCAACCCCGATGCAGCCAGCGCTCGGACAAGCCCGATAGGGTTTTGAGTAACGGTGGATGCTCGCGGTTGTTGTCGGTGGCTCCGGGGCCACCAAAAAACGCGGCAATTGATTTTTCGCTGGCTTGGGTTTTGCCTTTGAATACGCCAGTCCACCAATCGGCGTAGCGCGAGCCATAGGTCATGTACACGGTTTCGTCGCGCGCGATGCCGACTTCGGTTTGCGCGTGGTTCACGAAGGCGAATGCGACGATGAATAGTCCTGCGGCAAGCAGCCGCTGCAACCAACGTTGCCGACGCGTAGGTGGCGCTGCGGCGCTGCTGTGTGTCGTCGAGATCGTTGTCATCGGCGCGCCTCAGCCGCAAAACAGATCAAGCGGTCGCGCGACTTTTCACCGACGGCGGTGGCAATGAACGTGACATCGGCCGGGCCCGGGGTAGTGACGGCTTGGATTTTTACCCAGCCACCGTCGACGCCAAACTGGGTCTCGGCAACGATGCTGCCAGCAATTTCGACGCTGAGTTTGCCAGGCTGGCGACTATCGCGGCGGGTAAAAATATCTGCCAGGCCAACGCCAACTACGAGTTGCGTTCCCAAGACAAAGGCCGGGAACGTGACGCGTACGCTACCATTGGGCTGCGGCACAACCTGCACGCAGCGGTGCGGGGTGAAGCCAACCTCGGTGAACTCGACGGTGGCGCTGCGAGCAATTGCCCCAGTCACGGTCGCGCTACTCAACAGGTTGGTGGCATCAGCGGTGACCGTAACCGGTGGTTGATCAAACCGGGTTACCACGACGCCTGCAAACGCTTGCGGCCCTGGGGACGAAGTCGCAACAAGCTGCGCAACATCGGGATGCATGGCATGGCGAATCGCAACGTGCCAAATGGTTGGGAAGCGCGCAGCGTCGAGCCGACCGGCGGTTGCAAGCGGAATCAAATCGCCTAGCTGAGCACGCCCGACCGGGTCGATCCACGCCGGGGCAAACACGATCAAATCGCCTGGCCGAAACTGGCTGCGCACGTAGCTACCAGCTTGTTGCCAAGCCGCATCGTTGGGCACGGTGGCAGGTGCGTTCAATGTGCGGAGCGCGGCCCACACGGCAACCAGGGCCAGCAGCAATGCGGGCACAACTGCGCGCGCAGTAGCAACCACCAGGCGTGCCAGGCTAACCATCGCTGGACACTACCAAAGCTAGAACCTCACATCCTACGTTGCAATCATGGTTTTTCCGGCCCCTTCGGTTGGTGCCGGGACAAACCCTGTGCCTGATCTCACCCGATGTTCGGTCCTCGCAGCATTATGTGCCGGGGCGTGAGCGGAAGTTCGCCAACCGGCGACGCGAAATCAGCGAGGCACTGCGGTATCTTGCCGGTCCGTGACCGCCGAGCCATCGCCTGATATTGAACCAACCGCACCCGCCGAGCCTCAGGGTGCGCTTGTAGCAGCAAAGGGCGGAGCCGCCGTCAACCCGGCACGCGGCTGGCTCCAGACGCGATGGCAGCAGTATGTAGTGTTGTATGTCGTCGGCTTGTTGGCGTTCGGCGCCGTGACCGGGGCCCGGCTATGGCAGCCGTCGTCGGCGCCGCATTTCGTGTTTCAAGCTGATGCCTGGCTGCATAGCCACATTGCGGTGACGGCGGGTATCACCGGTGATGATTGGGCTAAAGTCGAAACCGTAACCCTCGACGACGGCAGCCGGGTGCGAGGGCGGCGGTTGCAAACTCGGCCGATGTTTCGAACGCTGACCGGCAGCGAAATACCGAACACTCGACTGCGCGCGACGGTGAGCAATGAATTTCATATGTCATTTCCGCCGCTACCGGCGGTGTTGCTGTTGCCACAAACCTTGATCAGCGGCCGAGCTGCCAACGACACATTGTTCACGGTACTTTTCGCGGCACTCGTGTTGCCGTTGGGCTTCGCGGTGTTGCGGCGTTTGGCCGCGGCCGGTGTAACCGCGAACCGGATCGTCGACGATCTGTGGCTGGTTGCAGCGTTAGGCTTTGGTACCGTATTTTTCTTTTCGGCGGTGCAGGGCAAAGTCTGGTTCACCGCCCACGTCGTCGGTGTAGTGTTTGCGTTGATCTATGCGTGGGCCTCGGTCGAAGCGGCGCATCCTTGGCTGGCCGGTATTGCCTTGGCATGTGCAGCCACCACCCGCACACCGATGGCGTTTATGTTTCCGTTGTTTGTGTTGGAGGCGTGGCGGATGGCGCAACACGTCAGGCCTGGTCGGGCGGCGTTCAAACGTCACCTCGGTGCGACCCTGCTTCGGTTCGCGCTGCCGGTTGTCGTCGGTGCATTGGCTGCAGCCGCGTACAACTATGTTCGCTTTACGTCATTCACCGAGTTCGGTCATACCTACTTGGATGTTCGACAACAACAACAGATCGAACGCTTCGGATTGTTCAGCATGCACTATCTGGCGCGTAATCTTGCGGTTGCGTTTACGTTGTTGCCAGAGCTGCCAGGCCGCGCGCCGTGGCTGCAAATCGGCGGCCATGGGCTGGCGCTGTGGTTCACGACGCCGATTTTTTTGACACTGTTATGGCCCAAGCAGCGCAACGCCACGTCGCGTGCTTTGTGGATCACGGTCGCCTGTGTCGCGATTCCAACGCTGTTCTATCAAAACTCGGGTTGGTGGCAGTTCGGCTATCGCTTCAGTTTAGACTACAGTGTGTTTTTGATCATGCTACTCGCCGTCGGGGGTCGGCCACTGACGCGGGTTGGCAAAGCGCTGATCATTTTTGGGATCATGGTGAATTTGTTTGGTGCAATCACGTTCGATCGCAGTTTTGAATATTATCGCCTGGGCGGTAATGCGTACGACGTAGTTGTTCCGCACTAGGAGGCTGGTGTTAAACGGTGGCGGAGCCCATCTGCTGCGTTGTCTACAACAGGGCTATGCCCTCTTCCTCGGCGTTGCCGATGAATTCACCCGCGCTGCCGGTCCTCACATACATGAGTATGCTCCGGTCCGGTTCGCACTCCGCCTTGCAGATGGGCTTCCTCACTCGTTTAACACCATCCTCCTAGTACCTCGCATCAGTGATTTTGATGAGTTGATTCGTCATGATGGCGCGTTAAGAATTGGGTAGGAATTGGCCATTTTTGCGCGTGCTTGATCGAC
>JAYWHS010001006.1:0-7720 GCA_043777635.1 Kofleriaceae bacterium
GCGCTGGTCGAAAGTTGGGCAAAGGTTGAGCCTCGGGGCTTGGTGTATCTCAATGCGATTAATGTGGTTGAGCCGCATCTCGCTACGTTGGCTACAACGAGTGACACGTTGGTTGCGGAAATGTTCGCGATGATTAAAGCGTTGTACGCGAAGTTTCCTAACGACATTGAGATTACCAATGGTGCTGGTTTTGCAGCGCGATTTGAGCTTGGCACTCCTTGGTCCACTGGGTTTTTGGCGGCGCAGACGCGATTGCATGCAACGGAGCCGGGCCTCAAGCTCGACGTGCAAACGTCAGGCACAATGGCGGTGGCCGCGCTGGTAGACAGCAATTCCAAACAAGTTGCTGCCTTGCTGACGCGGCTCAAAACGTTGCAACAAACCGCAGTTGAATTGGCGATGCGCAAAGAACTCAACATCTTGCATGAACTTGAGTTGGTGGTGCGCATTGCAGCTGTACGGCTGGTGCCGTCGAGACCTGATGAATCGGCCGCTTTATGGCGCGCGGCAGCCACGTACTATCAAGCGCATGCGAACGGTGAAACCGATGCCAAACATGCGCCAAGTTTATGGAACAACGCGGCGGTCGCAGCGTGGGCCGCCGGCGACCAGGTCGGAGCGCGGGCAGCGCTGACCAAACTCAGCCAGGTCGACAACATCACAGCCAAGTACAACGTTGCAGTCATGAACAATAATCAAGATGAGTTGCGTCGTATCGCTGCAATCACGGCATCCACCGATAGTGAATGGGTGGTGATTCGCGCCGCTGCACGTAGGGTAATCAAAGGCCCGTTACCAGCTGTGCTCGCCGGCACCACGCGTCCTGGCTCGAAAGTCCGGCGGCTCGATGGTGAGTTGGGGATTGTTGGTGATGAGGCGTTTGAAATGGGCTTAGGGTACAGCTCACGATATGGCGTCAATGCACCGCTGAGCTTGACGTTCGTGGGCTGGTTACTTATTGATGCAGCACCGATCAAATAATCAGTCACCTTGCACGCTTGCGTCGCAGGCTTGCTCGGTTTAAGGATCCTCGCCGACTGGGCAGTTGCGCCAGGCACGCACGATGCTTCTATTCAAAGTTATGGAAATTACCATCTCAACTGACATCGAAAACACCGCAACGCTTGCAGCGTCGCCTGGCCAAGCTGTCACTGCGTTGCGTGACGCGATTACCTTGCTGGCCGCAGAAGGTCGCAACGCGGATTTCATCATGCAAGCCGCGTTACAAGCATGCATTGAGCAGCTTCCTGAGTTTCGGCAGCACCTCGAACAGCTTGAACACGGCCGCATGATCGAGCGACTCGACCATTTACGTAAACGCGGCTTGCTGGCACTAGCGTAACCCAGGCTGCGGCTTCCCTGGGTTGAGTCTCGCTGCGCGGGAACACGCGCAATGCTGGTCACCTACGAGAACGTAAACCCAATCCGCAGCGACCGTCTGTTTGCAACGGTGCTCGGCCGTCGGTACTCGGCCGTCGAACCCGCTCCCAGCGTTCGCTGGCTTCGATGGGCGAACACAGCTACGTCACAGCGTGCGTTGCGCATGTGTCGAGCGCGGTGGTCCGAGGTTCGTCGTCGGAGGCCGCGTAGCCTCCCGTGGCGGGCCCCGTGGCGGGCGGGTGAGGTGCGCGTGGCGGGCGGGTGAGGTGCGCGGCTACTACGGTTAACGCACTGCGCCATAATGTCACTAGCTGAACATTCAGCTATTTTGTTAGTATTATGTAATTATTGATATTTTATATCAATAAGCAATGGAACGAGAATTGCTTGACGCTATGCGTCATGAAGCAAAATAGCTATCTTCTAGCCACCGTAGCCTGCGGCATCTTGTTTACCGCCTGTGCGGCATCCGATGAGGAACTGGGCGATTGCGACACCGTAACCACCACCTTCCAAATTGGCCAAGCCAAGCTGCCGCGCAACCACTTTCAAGCGGTCTTGGCGGCCCGTGACTTTAACGGCGACCACAAGACCGACAGCGTGTTGGGCGTCGCGACGGTTGCCATGGTCCAGCTCGCCAGTGAGTTCGATCCTGGGCCGCACACTGAAACTCACTTGCTTGCTTCGCCTTGGCTCATGCAGATTACTGAATGCCGGTCCCAGGTCGCAGCGGGCTCGCAAACTGCGGGTCGCACGGGTTCCAAGGCCAACGTCACCATGCATCACAATGGTGTGAGCGAAACCTCGGTGGCTGTGCGGCGCGGTGCCCAGTACACCATCGCAGCCGACCAAGCGATGTTTCCATTGACCTGGTTGATGGATTCTATGGGTTCCCAGGATTTCGCAACAGCGCCAGGCTGGATTGCCACTCATCGCGCTGAGATCGTGATCAATGTGCAGGGCATAACATTCAGCGGTCGGTTTGCAGCGTTGGTCGAACCGACACAGGCACGACGCTTGATGCTCGAACCGCTGGTGGCTTTCCTCAACCAACCCGAGCGTTCGCACGTACTGCGGTTCGCCCTAGATACCGATGGCGACGGCACGATCAGCCGTGATGAATTACAGAATCATGGATCATTCATCGAGCTTACCGCTCCAGATATCCTCGACGAAGCCACCGGCACGCTGAGCTGGACTAGCGTTGGATTTGAAATTGCTGGCAAACAAATTGCGCGCGAGTAGCGGGCCTAGTCTTCGTCGGCATCGCCGGTTGCGGCATCGTTAGGGCTGACCCCACGCCACCGGGCGATGCAGCGGCGCACGCTGCGTTGATTTGAAAATCCCAATTCATGCGCTGCGTCGAACTCGCGGCCTGACCGCGCCAAAGCACCGTGGCGGCGGTGGCGTACGTGATCAAGCACTTCACCGTAGGAGGTGCCAGCATCGAGCAGCCGGCGCTGCATGCTGCGCGACGATAGGCCGAGCGCTCGGGCAATGTCGTCGGCGCTGATCTTGGTGGATGGCAAGCGCGCTTCAATCATCCGCTGCACGTCAGCTACAACATCGATGCGCGCTGTGTTGGCGAGTTGCGCCTGTGATTGTGCAACCAGAAATGTATGGAGCGCAGCGTCGTAGCTACGTGGTACGCGTTGCAATTGTTCGGGGGTCAGCGCAAAGCCGCTGCTGCCCATGCCGTATTCCACCGGACAGCCCAGTAGGGTTGCAACATCGGCGCGCGCGTCATTGCGGCGGTGACTAAACCACGCGCGTTGCGGTTGTAGGCCGCCTTCAACCACGCGCGACATCGAACGCGCTACCAACCAAATTGTGTATTCATTAAGATGTTGGCCTAAGCCATCACGTGGCCCGGCGACATTGTATTCAACGTTGCCGACGCCGCGTTCAACGTTGAGCGTGAATTGACCGATGGGGTTGATCAGCGCTGCAAAACTTGTCAGCGCTTCAATCGCAATTTGCACCGTCGGAGCGGTCCGCATCACAAATTCGGCGAAGCCAAATGCCCCCGGTGGCACTGCTTCGGCGAGATGTAGCCCAAACAATGGATCTTTGACCGCTTGTGCAGCGCGGTCGACGAAGTCACGAATCCGAGGCAAAGGGGCCGTGATCTCCCCAGCCACCGCCGAGGGCGGCAGCTTCGCCGCCGTTAGTAGCTCAACCGTATTGATGCCACGCATGGATAGTTGCGCTGAAATCAGCGGCACCATGCGGAATGAAAATAGCGGTGGCTTGGCGTTCGACATCGCTAGCGGGTTCCTTCTTTGAGAAAAGTGAGTTGGGTCTCCGGTGCGGGGCTACAACCGTATTTCTCGATGAGCATGTTGTCGTAGGCGTCGGCATTGTTGAGAAATGTACCGATCATCGTCGACAGTTCGGCCCGGTCGTTGTGGGTGAATACATCCGACATGTGCACGGTTAAGTTCAAGCGAATGATATTGTCGTCGAGGTCAAATGCGTACGGTGCATGGTCGGCGGCTAGCAAAAATCGAAACAAGTCGCCAAGATTTTGTTTGCCAGGTTGCGCCAACGTCGATGAAAAACAAACGTGTTCGGAGCAACAGCACCAGATTTGAATTGGCGCACTGCCACGATAGAATGACCAGTTTTGCGCGCCGTGGCGTGCTAGCACCGGATCAACATTGGCTTGCGTAAGTGCTTCTTCGACAAAGCTGACCACTGGATGGGCTTCGGGCGGATGAAAGTAAGACGCGAGATCATACTCTTCGAGATCCGATCCGCAGCTGCCGCAAAATCTCTCCGGTGATTCAAGTAACGCCTCGCACGACGGGCACGTCACGCCAAACGCTGCGGTTTGCTGACCAAAGTCGGCGACAAACGCTTGCACTGCTGAACCGGGAATTCCAAAACCAACCATGTCGGCTGAGGTTAGCTTACAGGTCGTCACGGCAACGATGTGTTTGTGCTGATCGAGAATCGGGCCACCCGAGTTGCCGGGGTTGATCGCTGCGTCGGTTTGCACAAAGTGTTGACCGTCGAGCAATTGCTTGGGATTCGAAATTACTCCTTCGGTAATTGATAACGGCAAGCCGACCGGGAACCCAATAATGTTGATCGATTGTTTGGCTTTGAGATTGTCGCTCGACGCTAACGGTAAAATTTCTTGCGGTAGGTTTTGGCCAAGCTCAATAATCGCCAAGTCGCGGCGAGGATGAATCCGCCGCACGATGCCAACTACGCGGCTTTTATCCCGTAGTTCAACCGCCACCGTTCGATACGGTGCGACAACGTGGCAATTGGTGACTAAGGTATTGGGCGTAATCAAAAAGCCCGATCCGGTGCCGCCACCGGTAAAGACCTGAAAAACTCCGAGCTTCTCAATTTCGATGGAATCGGTCATTAGTTGCCTTCCTCGCGGTCGTCGTCGCTGGCTTTGTCTTTGCTGTCTGAGCCATCGTCGAACACCACTTCGGCCTTGGCTGGGTCGACAATGTCGACCTCGTCGGGATCAGGCGCTTGGTGTTCGTCGTCATCGTCAACATATTTTTCAATCAGCGCTTTGCCATGATCGGTAAGCACCGTGGCAACTTCACGCCAGGTCTTGCCCGACGCGTCGGCCAGCGCGCGCTGCAGATCCGCTTCGATGGCATCGGGCCAAGCGTAGCGCCCGAGTAAAAACGTAAACGTGCTGATCAGCGCCATCGCGGCTTCGAGCGATTTGCCAGTTTTGCGGTACTGCTCAATGCTCTCTGCGTAGGTGCCGGGGCCGAAGTAACTGGCCAACACCGCCGGCGTGCCATCGCCGTGAGGACTGATGGCGTAACTTGGGTGGCCTAGGTCACGGCGTAGCTCAGCGTCGCTGACCGCTTTCATTTCATTGATGCACTTACGTAGCGTGTTTTCGCGCTTGATGGGATCTTCATCACTGTCGTTAAACGTCCGCGCATATTCGGCGAGTTTGGCGTGCAGGAAGCCGTTGAGAGGCAAGGCATACCGCACCCGGTAGAACGCATAGGCGGTTAGCTCATTGAGGAAAAAAGACGAACGCTTGCGTTGCGATTCTTTCACCAACTCCTCGATGTCGTTCCAATGGCTGCGCCAGATCGCTGCGGCGCGCGTGAATTCTTCATCCGTGACGTCGGGAATGGGTTCGCGTTCCAAAGGCAACGCAGCGAATTGGCCGATCAGCCAATCGTCGTTGTTATCAGCTTCGATCGGAATGCGGCGCAACACTTCGATGAGCTTGGCTGGGTGCATGCGCGACACTCGATCATGAAATTCTAAATACACATCGTCGCCGTGCAAGCGCGGTTGGTGTAATTGACCCGAGCTGCTCAGCTTGGTTAATAAATAGCGCAGTGCTGCAAGTCCATTGCCACCGCTCGGCAGGGTTACCAATGGCACGACAATCGAGATGCGTTCTGCAGCGATGCTAACTTTAACCCGCGACGAACCTTGGGCAAACGAAAATCCAGTGGTCGCTAGATCGGGCAGGGTTTGATCTGGAAACAAATGACGAAACACCGTTTGGATGGAGTCCGCAGTCTTGCCTGCCTCGAACAGCGCGATGGCTGTTTCGAAGAGTTCGTAGTCGAGGGTCACCGCCTTGGTGCGCTGCCGGACTGCGGGCACAAACGTGAGTGATGCAATGGCCATAAAATCTCCCCCATAAGTGTGCGCAAAACTAACTAGTAAAGACAAGCGCTCGGAGCCTCTCCGTGTCGTCATTTGACCGCCTTGCATCCACGGTCGATCAACGGTGGAATATTTTGCCACTTCATGCGTTAGTCTTGACAGAAATGCCCGTGACGTTTCCAGCTCATCAGGCATTGGTGTTGCCTCTCAAGTTGCGTTGGCCCGGTCTCGACGGTGTCGCGTTGTGCATCGGCAGTGCTGCACCTGATTTATCGTACGCGCTGTTGAATACCGGATGGCAGTTTGACGCGCACTATACCTGGGCCGTGGTGTGGTGGTGCCTGCCGGTAACGTTGGTGTTGTGTTGTTGGCTGCGCCGTGGCTTGTTTGCCCATGCAACGTTGTGGGCGCCACCGGCCTGGCAGCCTGGATTACAGCGCAGTGCGGCGCGACCGTGGCATCTGCGCAATGCCGGGCATGCGGTGTTCGGTGCAGCGTTGGGTATTGCTTCGCACGTTGGATGGGATTCGTTCACTCACAGCAGTTCGCCAGTAGCTGACCGGCTGCGCATTCTCAATCGGATCGTCATTACCACCCCGGTGCCCATGACCGTGGCGCGCACACTGCAATATGCCGGGCATACAATCGGCTCAATGTTGGCGCTATGGATGCTGGTTCGAGTTTGGCGTAAGGCCTCGCCTGCGACGCAATCGTCGTCGGAAAAATGGCTTCAAAATTCGCTCCGATCACCCGCGCCAACGCTGCGGTTGGTAGCGGCCCTGTTGCTTGGCGCGCTGGTGGCGCTAATCAGCAATGCCCTGATGCCTCACGAAATCGCAGCTGCCTTGTTGCGCGGCTTTTGGGCCGCACTGGTGGCTCTCACCGGCCTCGTAGCGTTGGCTCGCTTGATTGGGCGAAAATAATCGTGGCTGCTGGCTACTGATCTGTATAAATGAAAGTATCGTTGCCGTTAGTAACGCTCACGATCAAAATCGTATCGTCGCGGGTCGCTGCCGGCAAGGCATTCCACGCTGTCATCGCCACCATCGCGTGTTGGCTGTCATACGCTAAGATCGCCAACATTTGGCGTGACCAGCGATCGCCCGCCGAGACCGACGTAGTGGCCAGTTGAATATCGTCGAGCTTGCGGCGCAGCAGGGTGTCGGCATCAGCGAGGGTGTACGGTTGGCCAAACGGAAAATGCACGAGCCGGGTGACGCTAACGCCAACTTTGCGACCATCAATTTCGATCAAGATGTCGGCCTTTTTACTAACCGTATCGTAAATGATTTCAGTTTCGGTTTTCACTAACGTCGCTTGTTCGCATCGTGCCAGCCATTCATATGCAAATACTTCGGAGTACACCGAGCTGCCGCCAGCATTGGCCGTGCTCACGAGCTTGCGTCCACCGGCGGTCAGCCGACCGCGATCGGCAGGATCGTCGTAGCGATCGGTGCCAAAATCAAAGGTGCCGGCAAACCAAAACGGTGTCGCGGTATTCCACTCGGTATCGTTGAGCACGCCGCAATCACCGCTGATCGCGCCAAAGCCCTCAGCGGCATCAGGCCGTGGACTATCGAGGGTGCTTGGCGCATCGGTGCCCTCACCAGGCGCGTCGACAAGCAGCGCCGAGGATCGGTCACAAGCCAGGAGCCCGAGGGCTAGCGCTACAATAATTCCAGCACGTTTCATGCCGCGAATGTATCACTGCGCAACATCGCGCGAA
>JAYWHS010001007.1:0-2305 GCA_043777635.1 Kofleriaceae bacterium
TCAGGCAAAAAGCCCGAGGCGCACGGCCACGAAGGCGAAGCGAGAACCGGACCGCAGCGCACTCATGTGCGTGAGGACCGGAAGCGCAGCGCCAACGCATGTGGCCGTGATGCATCGGGCTTTCTTCTATAAGGCAGCATCATAATGTGGTTGGTTGTAGGGTTGGGGAATCCCGGGAGTAAGTACGAGCGTACGCGCCACAACATTGGCTTTCGCATTGTTGATGCGTTGCTGGCCAAACACGGGTTGCCCGAAGCGCGTAGCAGCAAGTACAAAGCGGACATCGCGCAAGGTAATCTGAGATTGCCCAGTCAAGGTGACAGCGACGGTAAAATCGTGGTTTGCAAACCGATGGAGTTCATGAATCTATCGGGCTTTGCAGTGCAACGCGTTGCAGGCTTTCATCACATCACGATTCCCAACATCGTGGTGGTTCACGATGAAATCGACTTGGATTTTGGCTTGGTCCGACTCAAAGCCGGCGGCGGCCACGGCGGGCACAATGGTTTGCGGTCAATGATCGACCAGCTCGGCAACAATGGCTTTGCGAGAGTTCGAGTCGGCGTTGGTAAGCCAGGTCCAGGAGCTGGCAGTGCCGATGGCGGTGCGAAAGCTGCGGCTGCCGCTGGCAATTTCGCAGCAGCTGGTGCGGCCGGTAAAGATGTCGCCGGTTGGGTACTGGGCGATTTCCCCGGTGCACAAGCGGCAGCGGTCGAACGCATTATTGCAGCGAGTATTACCGCAGTGGAAACCATTGTAAGCCGTGGCATCGCGCCGGCAATGAATGCCTGCAATGGGCTCAAGTCCCTAGCCTGATCGGTGCACAGCAATGCGCACAAAATCGCCTAAATAGGGCCTTTTTTCACTGGATCTAAACCGTGATCCGCACTAAAACGCGCCTCCCTCGCTCGTTCCGCGCTTGTTGCACGGCTCGGGCTTTACACCCAAGAGGAGTTACGAATGGCACGGTTACAGAGTCTGCGCGACAAGCCTAATACGGCCCGCGAATACGAAACGATTTATATCCTGCGTCCAAACACGCCAAACGAAGGCGTCGCGGAAGTTAACGCTCGCATCAAGAGCGTTATCGAAGGCCAAGGCGGCAAGATCATCAAGGTTGACAACTGGGGCAAGCGTCGCTTGGCCTACGAAGTCGCCAAAGAGCGCAAGGGTATTTACCTGTACTGGCAATACCTCGGCACCGCAGGCGTGGTTGAAGAAACCGAACGCAACTTGCGCATGCTCGACTCGGTCATCCGCTTTCTCACCGTAAAAGTCGACACCGATGTAGACATCGGCGCTCGCCCAATCGAGATCGATGAGACCTCGTTTGAAAAAGCCGCCACCACGGCAGCTGACGAAGAAGATATGTTCTTGCACCGCGGCGGCGATGAGCCAGCCAGCGATGACGACGACGATTTTGATTTCCCGAACCTCGACGCAGTCGAAAGTCCAAAGGAATAAGGAGCCATCATGCGCAACGATATCGATGACAATATGGATCGCGATGGCGATGGACGCGGCGGCAAAGGTGGTCGCACTCCAACCCGTCGTAAAGCTCTCTCATCTGAAGTGCTCGCGAAGGTCGACTACAAGAGCCCACAAGTGCTCAAGTCGTTCGTGACCGATCGCGGCAAAATGATCCCTCGTCGCATCAGCGGCGCTAGCGCGGGTCAACAACGCATCATTATCACCGCGGTTCGGCGCGCGCGCATGTTGGCGCTGTTGCCGTTCTCGGTCTCTGGAGAATAGTCCATGCAGATCATTTTAATCCAAGACGTCGTTAACCTCGGTAAAGCCGGCGAACTCGTCAAGGTTCGTAATGGCTACGGTCGTAACTACCTCGTGCCTCGCGGCTACGCGGTATCGGCTACCTTGCGTAACCAAAACCAACTCGATCACAACAAAAAGGTGATTGAGCTGCGCGTTGCCAAAGAGCGTTTGGTCGCAACCGAACTCGCTGGCAAGATCAACGGCATCACGTTGCAATTCGAACGCAATGTTGGCGAAGATCAAAAACTGTTCGGTTCGGTCACCAGCCGTGACATCACCGAGCAACTCAAAAAAGCCAACATCGAAATTGACCACCGCTGGGTCAACCTTGAGCAATCGGTCAAGGCGTTGGGCAAATACGAAACTGTTGTCAAACTCGGCAACGGCATCAACGCAACCCTGAAATTCTGGGTCGTTGGTAAAGAGAAATAGCCAACACTACTTCTTGCACGTCGAAGCGCGGCTCACAGGCAACTGTGGCCGCGTTTTGGCGTTGAAAAGGGACCTGCCCGTCCCTTCTGCCGCCGACAAG
>JAYWHS010001008.1:0-7711 GCA_043777635.1 Kofleriaceae bacterium
CCCCGGCCATAACGCAGCGCCCCCAGCATCACCGCCAACAGGTACAACATCTCGAGGTCTGGTACGGGAAACACCGCATGCACTGCCGTCGCGATCACGGTTGTAATCACCACCAACATCAACGCTGCAAAATAGGCACCGAGCTGGTGCGACGATGCAGCGTCAACCGCAACTGGGGCATCGTGGCGGCGTCGGCTCGCAGGGTTTGGCGCTTCGTCTCCATTGATAATGTGAACATCGATATCGCCGCTGTGCGCGACCAAGGCCTGCAACAGCGACGGTCGTAACCGATCGCGCCAGCGCCGTTTACCCGGCTTGCCAAGCACAATCCTGGTAATGTTAGCAGCTTGGGCATGGGTCAAGATCGCTGCCGCGACGTCGTCACCGCGCAACCGCACGATCGTTGCCCCGAGGGTCTCGGCCAACCGAATGTGCTCTTCAATCTGTTGTTGGTCGTCGTGGGAAAAACCACCCAGCGTCGACGACTCAACCACCGCAGCTTGCAGTTGCGCATGTTGACCTGCGGCCATACGACTCGCAGCACGTAGCAGCCGTGCCGAACTCGGCGCCGGCCCCAAACACACCAAGATGCGCTCGGATACCGCCCATGTATCGGCCACGCCATGTTGGGTGCGGTAGTCGCGCACATCTTGATCTACCCGTTGCGCCGCGCGCCGCAGCGCCAACTCGCGCAAGGCCAGCAAATTACCGCGGCGAAAAAAATTCTCGGTCGCTCGCGCGGCTTGTTGGCCGATGTAGATCTTGCCGTCTTTCAGCCGAGCCAGCAGCTCCTCGGGGGCAATGTCAACAACTTCAATGTCATCAGCTCGGTCTAAGATCGAATCAGGAATCGTCTCGCGCACTCGGATCCCGGTGATCTGCTCGACGATGTCGTTTAGGGATTCGACGTGCTGAACATTGACGGTCGTGAACACATCGATGCCAGCATTGAGCAATTCGAGAACATCTTGCCAACGTTTTTCGTGCAACGAACCAGGCGCATTACTGTGCGCAAGTTCATCCAACACAATCGCCGAAGGCTTACGCGCAAGCGCGGCTTCGAGATCAAACTCTTCAAGGGTTTGGCCGCGATAGGCAACTTTGCGTTTGGGCAAGATGTCCAGCCCTAACAACATGGCGGCAGTTTCGCGCCGCCGGTGGGTCTCAACTAAACCGACGACGATATCAGCATGCTGATCCGCGACCAAATCGCGTGCCACTTGCAGCATGCGATAGGTTTTCCCGACGCCCGGTGCAAAGCCAAAAAATATCTTGAGCTTGGCACGATGTTCGCGTTCGTGCTGCGCTGAAATGCGCGCGAGTACTTCGTCGGCAGACGGGCGTGGTTGTTCAACCGGCATAGTCCATCACGGATTGGTCCGACGTGGTGACAGCGGTGCCGACGGCCAAGCATCAAGGGCCAAATTCACCGCTAACACACGCACAGTGGGTTCGCCGAATACCCCGAAGGTTCGGCCATGGGTATGTGCAGAAATAAGACTGGCCACTATCTCTGGTTCCATACCACGCGTTCGTGCAATGCGGGCAATCTGAACCTGCGCAGCCATCGGAGAGATATCGGGGTCTAATCCGCTGGCCGAACTGGTCACCAAATCTACCGGGATGACCGCTGGCACACCGCCTGGCGTCGCCAGCGAACCACGCAGAACCTCCAGCCGCCCAGCAATCGTCGTCGCCAGAACTGGATTTGTCGGTCCCAGATTCGAAGCGCCGGACGCTGCGGCGTTGTAGGGCATTGGCCCGGTTGCCGATGGTCGGCCCCATAAATATCCCGGTTGATCAAATTGTTGACCGATCAAGGTCGAGCCAACCGCGATGCCATTGCGTTTGATGACGCTGCCTTGCGCTTCGACTGGAAACATCAGTTGTGCTGCCCCGGTGACAAGCAACGGGTACACCACACCGGTTAACAAGGTGAGTAAAATAAATACTTTCAACGCACGAACAAGTTCACGCATACATTCCTTTCGTCGACGCCGTTCGGCCGACTTCACGCAACACCGAGTACTCCAAGTAGTAGATCAATCGCCTTGATACAAGGGAACGGCAAGATCACACCGCCGAGCCCAAACACCAGCAGATTGCGCCGCAACAGCGCCGTTGCAGGAGCCGGGCGATAGCGAATCCCACGCAGTGCCAAGGGAATCAGTCCGATAATAATCAGTGCGTTAAAAATCACCGCCGACAAAACCGCTGACGCCGGCGAATGCAAGTTCATCACGTTGAGTACGCCCAGCGCGGGATAGGTCGCTGCGAACGCCGCCGGAATAATTGCAAAATATTTCGCTACATCGTTGGCGATACTAAATGTGGTCAACGCGCCACGCGTCATCAGCATCTGCTTGCCGATTTCAACAATTTGCAACAACTTAGTTGGATTTGAATCGAGGTCCACCATGTTGCCGGCTTCTTTAGCGGCCTGGGTGCCCGTGTTCATTGCCACAGCGACATCCGCTTGCGCCAAGGCCGGCGCATCATTGGTACCGTCACCTGTCATGGCGACCAAGTGACCCTTGGCCTGATACTCGCGAATCATCGCTAACTTGGCTTCGGGTGTCGCTTCGGCCAGAAAATCATCGACGCCAGCCTCAGCGGCAATTGCTGCGGCGGTCAACGGATTATCGCCAGTGATCATCACGGTGCGAATACCAATGGCGCGCAGCTGAGCAAAGCGCTCGCGAATATCCGGTTTCACAATGTCGTTAAGTTGGATGACGCCCAACTCACGTTCGCGATCCGCAACCACCAACGGCGTAGCGCCCAGTTTAGCGACGCCTTCGACGAGCTGACGCAACGGTCGCGACATCTCGCCTTTGTATTGCCGCAAAAATCGTTCGATCGCATCGCCGGCACCCTTACGAATCATCCGCCCAGCGGTATCGACGCCACTCATGCGGGTCTGTGCGGTAAAAGGTACGTATTCAGGATTCACTGCGGTAGCGATAACAGCATCCGCCTGCGCTGCACCAAGTTGTTCGCGTGCCAACGCAACGATGCTACGGCCTTCGGGCGTCTCGTCGGCCAACGAGCCAAGCAGCGCGGCTTCCGCTAACTCGCGTGCCGTCACACCAGGTGCAACCAACAGCGTCGTAGCGCGGCGGTTGCCCAAGGTAATCGTGCCGGTCTTATCGAGCAGCAACACATCGACATCGCCGGCCGCTTCAACTGCACGGCCCGATGTTGCAATGACATTGGCCGAAATCATCCGATCCATACCCGCGATGCCGATAGCCGAAAGTAACCCGCCGATGGTGGTTGGAATCAGACAAACCAATAGTGCCACCAAGATCGTTAGCCCAATGGGCGAACCCTGGCCGGACGTAGCGACCGCATATTTCGAAAACGGAAACAACGTGACCGTCGCGAGGAGAAATACGATCGTTAGGCCAGCCAACAAAATGTCCAGGGCAATTTCGTTGGGTGTCTTTTTCCGTTTAGCACCATCGACCATGGCGATCATGCGGTCTAAAAATGTTTCGCCTGGGTCAGCTGCGATACGCACCACCAACCAATCCGACAACACCCGCGTACCACCGGTGACCGAACTGCGATCACCACCACTTTCACGAATCACCGGGGCACTTTCACCGGTAATTGCGCTTTCATCGACGCTGGCAACGCCTTCGACAACCTCGCCGTCACCAGGCACCAAAGCCCCAGCTTCGATCAATACAAAATCGCCTTTGCGCAATGTCCCCGACATCACCGTGGTTACGGCCGCATCACGCTGTGGCCCAGCGAGCTTTTGTGCGGCTACATCTTTACGCGCAGCCTTTAGGTTCTCGGATTGCGCTTTGCCACGGCCTTCCGCCATGGCTTCGGCAAAATTGGCAAACAACACCGTGAACCACAGCCACGCGGAGATAGCAAAAATGAAGCCTGCGGGCGCATCGCCGTTGCCCGTGACGAGCGCATGCATGGCCAAGACCGTTGTAAAAATGCTGCCAACCTCGACCACAAACATCACAGGATTGCGAATCATGTGAGCCGGATGCAGCTTGCGCAGCGCACCCAAAGCAGCAGCGCCGACTAAGGGTCCTGTGAACAACGGAGATGGTTTTACTGGTTCTATGGACATATCTAATCCTTACATTCGACTGACATGCTCAACGATTGGTCCAAGCGCGAGCGCTGGAACAAACGTGAGCGCGCCAACGAGCACTATCGTAAATACCAAAAGCAAGACAAACAAAGGCGTATGAGTTGGCAGCGTGCCGGCCGAAGGCGGCGTAATTTTTTTACGAGCCAGTGAGCCTGCAACCGCCAATACCGGGATGATCACCCAATATCGCCCAATCAACATGCAGATGCCGATTGCAAAACTATAGAACGTGCCATTCACCGTTAGCCCACCAAAAGCCGAGCCATTGTTATTTGCCCCCGACGAAAACGCATACAGAATCTCGCTAAAACCATGCGCGCCAGGATTCGCCGTAGCGGCCACCCCGCTACGCGTCGACACCGCGATTGCTGTGCCAACCAAGACCGCAGCCGAGGGCAGCAAGATCACCAGTGCAGCCATTTTCATTTCGAACGCTTCGATTTTTTTGCCGAGATATTCCGGTGTCCGCCCAACCATCAAACCGGCGATGAACACTGCAATGATCACGTACATCAACATGCCGTACATACCCGAGCCGACCCCACCAAAGATGATTTCACCGAGTTGCATCAGCCACATCGGCGCAAGGCCGCCCAACGGGGTGTAGCTATCGTGCATCGAGTTAACCGAACCGTTCGACGCAGCGGTTGTCGCCGTGGCCCAGATCGCACTGTTGGTAACGCCAAAGCGCACTTCTTTGCCTTCCATGTTGCCACCCGGTGCGGTGTCCGACGCCACATCGGAAATACCGAGCGCCGCAACCGCCGGATTGCCATGTTGTTCAGCGGCGATCGTGACCACCGTGAGCGGTACAAAGATGAGCATCATCGCGATGATCACGGCCCAAGCCTGTCGCTTATCCTTCACCATACGACCAAACGTGAAACACAACGCCGCAGGGATCAGCATGATTGCCAACATCTGCAACAAGTTGCTCAATGCTGTTGGATTTTCAAACGGGTGCGCTGAGTTCACATTGTAAAAACCACCGCCGTTGGTGCCCAGTTGTTTAATCGCAAGTTGCGACGCCGCCGGGCCTAACGCCAAGATCTGCTCGGTAACCGGTTGGCCATTGCCGTCGACAGTAGCTTGCAGCAATTGCACATGCACCGTGCCTGCAAAGGTCTGGACCACGCCTTGCGACACCAAAAACAGCGCGAGCAGCAGCGATAGCGGCACCAATATGTAGACCGTGGACTTGATTAAATCGACCCAGAAACTGCCGATCGTGGTCGCGTTGCGCCGTGCTAAACCGCGCAATAAGGCTACCAACACGGCCATCCCAGTTGCAGCCGAAAGAAAGTTTTGCACGCCTAACGCAAGCATCTGCGTGCCATGACTCATGGTGGTTTCGCCGCTGTAAGCTTGCCAGTTGGTATTCGAAGCAAAACTAACTGCGGTATTGAATGCGACGCCGGGTTCAACGCCGGCAAGATGCATCGGATTGAGCGGCAACGCACCTTGGCAACGCTGCAGGATATACACGGCGGCGAGTCCAACAAAATTGAACAACAGCAATGCAATGGCATACCGTTGCCACGGCATTTCGTCGTCGTTGCGGACGCCGATGACACGTTGAAGGCCACGCTCCAACGGCCCGAGAATACGTTGCGCCAGCGTAGCTTCGTTGTTGAACACCCGCGCAATGTAGGAACCGAGCGGCCACGCCAAAATCAGCAGCAGCAACAAGAAGGCAGCGAGTTGAGTTATCGCATTTGCAGTCATGACAATTTCTCCGGCCACAACATCACAAACATTAAGTAGCCCAGCAGCAGCACAGCGAGTGCGCCGCCTAGGTAGGTGAGAATTTCCATGGGATTTACAACCTTTCGCACAAGCGCAAAAACAGCCACGTCAGCAAGCCAAATCCAACAACAACCAAGATGACAACGATGTCCATATCAAGCCCTTCGAATTTGCTTCATCAACAAAGTTACGTCGTCGACATTTTGCCGAATCACTATCGCTGCTGGTAATTGCAGCGTTTCGCGTTGCCGCAAGCCGGTGACAAAAAAGTACAGCGCAAGCCCAAGCATCAACAATCCAATGGTTGGCCCGGCCCCCCAGAAGGTCATGCTGCGAAGTAGCTCGCCAACCAGGAGGGTTGTGCCGATTGTGGCAAACAACAACGCTGATTCGAATTCGTCTTGCATACTCAAGCAACCTACTCACAGCGTTGTCAAAACGGTGTCAGCGAGTGGCCGGTAGCCATCAAGAAAGTATCAAGGTCGCGTCAAAATCAACGGCTAACGGATAACGACGGCCGCAGGTCCGTACGTAGTTCAAGGCAATGGATGATCCACAAGCTATCTCGTAGCAACCTGAGTCAAAACGTAGTTTCCCAATTCACGCCGACTACCGGGATAAACCCCAACCAGTATTTGTTATCGGATACCGCTATGTACTCACCTCGTTCATTGAGCGACGGATTGCCTGCGTCATCGTGGGTATCAAGGTCAAACTTACGCAGATTCTGCTGATTATATAGATTGATGAGATGCACGAAAGCGGTGATCTTGCCATTGCCCAGCGGAAAATGCCGGTTGATTCGAAGATCCATGCGGTGATACGCAGGATATTCTACGCCATTGTACGCGAGCTCGATCGGATAGAAATGAAGTCTGCCATCGGGCAACGTCTTGGCACCAAAGGTGTAATCAGTACGCGGCCACCCGACATAAGCCTGCCACGACAGATTAAAATGCCAGTTTGCCGTGGGCCGGTAATTTAGATCAGCAAATACGGTATGACGTTGATTATTTAAGCGAGGTACCTTGCCCGTCCGCGGGGTGAGGATGCCGTCAAACTGGATCTCGCGAACGTTGTCTTCCGCCTTCGCCAGCGCATAGCTCAACCACCACGAAAACTTGCCGCCTCGATCGTACTTAGCAAAGATCTCAATACCTTTGGAGGTCGCGCCATTCAAGACGACCAGCGCATTGTCATTGCGTTGCTCAGGGAACGCTTCAAGATGGTCGCGGAGCGTGGTCCAGAACGAAGGCAGGCGAGTCAGGTCCTTGTAGTACCCTTCGACGCGAAGCTTGATGCCATCTTTGATCTCATGCTCAAGGCCAAGCACATAATGCTTCGCCAGCTTAGCTCGATCAAACCTAGCATTGCCATGATTAACATCGAGCTGATCGATAAATTGGGATTGATAGTAGTAGCCAAATGCTGCCCGTAAGATCGTTGGTTTCGCGAGCTGATACGCTGCGGCCAACCGCGGGCTCACGACCTTATCGCTGGCGTAACTTGCCAGATCAAACCGTACGCCGGGTTCGATGTAGAGTCGCCGCAATGGATGAAATTGGGTCGTCAAGTACGCGCCGACTTGTACCCCGCGGGGCTTCGGCGACAGCTCGGTGGTATTTTCAAAATCATATAAGGTCGCCATTGAATCAGCGCGAATTTCAGCAAGATGACTTCGGTACTTGTAGTCGGCCTGCACGCGCTTGACATCGATTCCGGCCTGCACGGTAGTGTGATTCGAAGGAATCCATTTCCAATCTTGCTTCACCCCGAACTGCAAAAACCCACGATCGTCGGTGAGCTGAAAATTGCCCTTATCGAGAGGTTCGTCCTTGAAGA
>JAYWHS010001009.1:0-2303 GCA_043777635.1 Kofleriaceae bacterium
GGCTGCCGCTTGCTTGGCTTGCTCAGCTAATGCGTTCGCATACTGATTGTGAGTCGCTGTCCAATTAACCCGTTGGTTGGCGGCGCGTTCACGGTCGATGTCGGCCCGCTGATTGGCCGGGCTCGTTGCGTATTCCCAGCGGCCTTCAGGTGGACCGCTGTCGGCCGGTGCGAATGGATCTCGCATCGGTGTTTCATTGCCACGCATCGGCTTGGATGGGCCGGCCGCCGTCGGTTCACCGGTGGCAACGTTGGGCGCTGCATTTGAATCTGGCGCAGAAACTTCGGCGCTGGCGCCGCGTGAAACTAAAAACAATACAATCAAGCCAGCCGTCGGTGCGCACAGCGCGACAGCAAACATGCCCTTACGGGCCCAAAGTTTCCGCATGTCAAACCTCATCAACATCGCTAGCGTCTACACCTCTAGCGTGTCGCTATACTCAATCGTTTTTTTTTTTGTCAATGCGTGCGGTGATGAACGCGCATAATGTTGCTTGATTGTTGCGTGATGAAAACGCTACTGCCCAGGCCCGCCTAGGTCAGTCGCGCAAGCGTTCAGCTAACCAGGTCATGCGTTTTTTGGCTTCGGCGTTGCGCACCGCCATGCCTAAGGCGCGTTTCGAGCCGACGATGACGACGAGTTTTTTGCCTCGGGTCACGGCGGTGTAGAGCAGGCTGCGTTGCAACATCATGAAATGCTGGGTGGCAATTGGCATCACGACGGCGGCGTATTCGGAGCCTTGGCTTTTGTGAATGCTCACGGCAAACGCATGAGTGAGTTGGTCGAGGTCGCTGCGTTCGTAGTCGACAAAACGTGGATCTTTGGCATCACCAAAATCGATGCGCATGGTGTTGTGGGTTGCATCAACGTGGGTGACCACGCCGATATCGCCGTTGAATACTGCGCGGTCATAGTCGTTGCGCAACTGCATGACTTTGTCGCCGACGCGGAATTGTTTATCGCCACGCCGCAGCGCTGTGGCAGCTGGCACTGGGGCCACGGCGCTTGCCGGACTGCCGTCAGGGTTCGGCGCAGCTGGCGCACCACCGGCAACCAAGCGCGCTTGCAACGCAGCGTTGAGCGCTTCGGTGCCGAGGTCGCCGCGATGCATCGGGGTGAGCACTTGGATTTGCGTGATTGGATCGAAACCGAATTTTGCGGGAATGCGCTCGGCTACCAATTCAACAATTGTTTCGCGCGCTTTGATCGGATCATCGCGTTCGATAAAAAAGAAATCGTCGCTGTCGCTGCGCGGCGCATCCAAGATTGGTAATTCACCTGAGTTAATGCGGTGGGCCGAGGTAACAATTTTGCTGGCCGCCGCTTGGCGGAAAATCTCAGTGAGACGAATCACCGTCGCGGTGTTGGAATCGATGACATCGGTAAGCACCGCGCCTGCGCCGACCGACGGTAGCTGATCGATGTCGCCGACCAGCACCAGTTGAGCGGCCACCGGAATTGCATCGAGCAGTGCCCGAAATAAAAGTATGTCGACCATCGAGGTTTCGTCGACCACCACGATGTCGACTTCCAACAGATTATCGAGGCCTTTGGCAAACTTGCCTTCATGCGGTTGATATTCGAGCAGCCGATGCAGCGTCACCGCTTCGGCACCGGTGGCTTCGCTCATGCGCTTAGCGGCGCGCCCGGTCGGTGCCGCCAGCATGATTCGTCGTCGCGTCAACCGCGCTAGATGCACGATGCCGCGCACGATGGTGGTCTTGCCGACACCGGGGCCGCCAGTGATCACCGCGCATTTATCGATCAAGGCGGCGGCGACCGCGCGTTTTTGCTGCGCTGCGAGGGTAATCGTGCTCGACATTTCGTAGTCGACAATCGCTGCGTCGATGTCGAGCGCCAAGCTGCGCGCCGGTGTGTTGATGATTTCGCGCAACCGCGCGGCGGCGGCGGTCTCGGCTGCATGGAAGCGCGGCAACGAAACACAGCGACCGCGTGGCGGTAAATTTTCGATAATCACCAAACCACTAGCGGCTAAGATTTCTAAACTTGGAGCCAGCTTGCCAGGTTCAATCCGCAGCAGCTCAGCCGCGAGTTCAGCTAGTTTGTCGTCGGGTAAATGCACATGGCCGTCTTCAGACGCGTTGTCGAGGGCAAACAGCAAGCCGGCTTCTAACCGGGCCGGCGCGTCGCGTGCGATGCCCAACTTTTCGGCGATGCTGTCGGCAGTCCGAAAGCCAATGCCCCACACGTCACGCGCCAGCCGATATGGATTTTCCCGCACCACGTTGATGGCATCATTGCCGTAGCGCTTCACGATCCGCGCGGCAAAGCCGGCCGACACC
>JAYWHS010001010.1:0-2301 GCA_043777635.1 Kofleriaceae bacterium
CGCGACCAAAAAGGTGATGCGGCCACGCTGTTGGTACAATTGCATGACGGTGCCGAAACTGCAGCGGTGGCAACTCTCACCGGCTTTTTGGACATTTCGCAGCACCGCTTGAGTGCAGCTGAAACACTCGCGCCGTTGCGGACGCCTGCTGCGATTAAAGTCCTTGATGAAATGGCGATTTCGACGACGATCCCTGCGGATCAACGGTCACGCGCGATCATTGCGCTGGCCCACGCTGGGCGACGCGATGTGATTCCACAATTGACCAAGCTGCTCACTGATCCGCTGTACAACGCTGAGGCTGCCATCGCTTTGGCGGCGTTGGGCGAAGTCTCTGCGGCGCCGGTGTTGCGCGAACAATTGCGGCTCACTTCATTACAAGTCTCAGCGGCGCGCAGTTTGCGGAAACTTGCGGTAATTGCACCGAGCGCGCTGCCATCTGATGTGATTGTTGCTCTATTCGACGCGTTGCAGGGCGACAAGGATACCGTTCGGGCGGGCGCAGCCGAGGTTGTGCTGCTGCTTACCGGCGATGCGGTCTGGACCGAATTCGAGTAGCGACCGGGTTGCTCAGCCTGAGCGCCCCCAGGTGACGCCCTAAGGCCGTTGGGTGGCCGGATTGGGCAGGGTACTTTGTGTTCAGCTGCCAAAGCTGGTCGTTGACATTTCACCCTAGCCGGGTCAAGACTGCGTCGCCATGGTTCCATCGACGACGCAATCGCAACGCATCTATTTTGTCTCACTAGGTTGCCCCAAAAACCAAGTCGATACCGAATTGATGCTGGGGCAAGTTGCAGCGGCTGGCCACTCGTTGGTGGATTCGCCGGATGGCGCTGACGTAATTGTAGTCAACACCTGCGCGTTCATTGATGCGGCTAAAGAGGAAAGCGTTGACACCATTCTTGAAATGGCAACGTACAAAAAAACGCCACGCGGCAAGTCGGGCGCAAGCAAGCTGGTGGTAACCGGTTGTTTGGCCCAACGTTACTCTGATGACCTAGTGCGCGACATTCCCGAGATTGATCACATCCTAGGCTCGGCCGATTTTCAATCGTTGACCAAGGCCTTAGCCTTGGGTGTGCCTGAAGCCACCACGCCAAGTGGCGCCAAAAAGAAGCGCAAGGCGCTGCCAGTGGTGCAGGTGTCGGATACGCCAGAATACATTTACAATCACGAAACGCCACGCGTGCGCATTGGCGCGTTGCATTCGGCGTACGTAAAAATCGCCGAAGGCTGTGACCGGCCGTGTTCGTTTTGCATCATTCCAAAATTGCGTGGACCGCAACGCAGCCGCAACATCGACGACATTGCGCAAGAAGTAATCGCGTTGGGCAAAGCCGGCACGGTCGAAATCAACCTGATCGCGCAAGACCTCACCCGCTATGGCTGGGATCAAGGCACAAGCGCTGAGGCCCGGCAAACCTTGGCGCAACTGCTGCGTCGCCTGGGCAAAATCGACGAAGTTTCGTGGATTCGATTGCACTACACGTTCCCAAGCGCGTTTGATAACGAGCTAATCGATGCGATTGCCAGCGAGCCGAAGATCGTTAAGTACATTGATGTACCGTTGCAGCATATCAGCGACGCCATGCTCAAACGCATGCGCCGTGGTCACACCAGCAAAGTGACCCGTGAGTTGGTCAAGACGTTGCGCTCGCGTATCGACAACGCGGTATTGCGCACCACCTATATCGTTGGCCACCCGGGCGAAACCGACGAGGAATTCGAAGAATTGTGTGAATTTGTCGCCGAATCGAAATTCGATCGCGCCGGTGCATTTACCTACTCGGTTGAGCCAGGCACCACCTCTGCCATGCTGCCTGGCCGCGTCGACGCTGACGTGATGGCCGAGCGCCAAGCTCGCCTCATGGAGATTCAGCGCAAAATCAGCCTGGCTAAAAACGAAGCCTTGGTTGGTAAAGAGATTGAAGTGTTGGTCGAAGGCGAATCTTCCGAATCGGAGTATTTGCTCGAAAGCCGTTGGTATGGCCAAGCGCCCGGCATCGACGGGGTTACGTACTTGACCGATGCCCCGGCGATTGGCCAAGTTCGGCCAGGCCAACTGGTGCGCGCGCGTGTTACCCAGGCATCGGATTACGATATTGCGGCGTCGCTTGAATTAGTGCCGTAGCACACGCCAATGGCGCCTCCGTCGGACCCATCGTCGACGCGGAGCCCGTGACGTCTCCGATCCGAACAGCGCAAACGCCATGCAATAATTTGTTACGATGGTGGGTTGCAAGTACATGAAGACCTTGGCCGTCGTTGCGAACGTCGGAATCGGTTGCTGGCTGCTGCACT
>JAYWHS010001011.1:0-7698 GCA_043777635.1 Kofleriaceae bacterium
CGCGCGACCATGGCGGGCAGCAATCGCCGCGTCAATTCGACGAGCGCAGTTACATTGATTGCGATTTGATCCAACTCTTTTTGCGTGTCGAGTTCCCAGAACTTGCCATTGCTCCCGACCCCGGCGTTGTTGACCAACCACTCGATTTGCAAATCGCGCGCCTGCAACGTGCTGCAAATTTCTGCGCACGCGCCAGGTTGGCTCAAGTCAGCAACTATAATTTCGACGACGACACCGCGCGTCCGCAAATCGGCAGCGACTTGTTCGAGGATGTCGCGACGCCGCGCAACCAGCACCAAGGCATGCTTGTGAGCAGCGAATTCGTGAGCCAGCGCGAGGCCCAGCCCGCCGGAAGCACCAGTAATGAGCGCATATGCCATATTTCACACTATCACCAGCTTGACGATTTCGCACGGCTGGACGATTTCAACTATGATCGTTGCATGAGCCACGATCCGCGAAATCCGTGGGGACCCGCCATGCCGGCCCAGCCTCCGCAACCTGGACCACCAGAGCCTGCTCGACCGGGTCATCCGGCCACACCGCAACCGCAGGCCTATCCGCCGCAACCGCAGGCCTATCCGCCGCAACAGCCCTATCCGCCGCAACCGAGCCAAGGTTATCCGCAACAGCACCATGCGCCGCAACAGCCCTATCCGCCGCAGCCGGGCCAAGGTTATTCGCAACAGCACCATGCGCCGCTGCAACCGGGCCAAGCGTATCCGCTGCCGCCCGCCAATCAGGTCCAACCGGCGTCGATGCAACCACCGCATGCGTCTTCGCAACGCCCCGACGCAATAGCGGTGCAACGCAAAACCCATTTGATCTCAACGGTGAATGCGCCGGCCGGCACTGGCTTTGGTGCGATGGCGGCGCTGTCACTGCGCCGAGCATTTCGCCTGCGGATTGAACCTAACGAAGTCCTCGAAGATGAACGCTTCGCGATGTTGCGTGCAAAACCACCGATCACAAATGAAAATCAACAAGCGTTTCTAGCGTGGCGCCGCTCGGTGCTGTTTATGGCAGCGCTGCTGATGGTGCCCGTCGCCCTGCTGCACGCCGTCGAGAATCTCGATTTTGATAGCGGCACACCCGAAGGTTGGAAAACGGTAAGCGTGATCGCTTTTTTGGTTGAAGCCGGATTTGCGGTATTTCTGTGGATGCAGGTGCCGAAGTGGACAGCGTGGCGCACCCAGTCACGAGCATTGGCCATCGGCTGGGTGGTGTATTTCTTTACGCCATTTTTGGTTTTCTTATATCCACTCGCAGATGCGCTGTTAGAAATGCAACTCCAGGGCGCTGACGCTAGTGCCGTCCCGGCCGATGCACTGCGACAAATTAAGGTTGCCGCCGGAGCAATGATTGGCGCGGGCGCGTTGTTATCGTTAGCACCCAAAGTAATTTCACTATTGCAAGGCGTCATCCGCGCGTCGATTGCAACTAAGACGCTGTTCCCAGGTGCCACGGCCCCGGGCTGGACCATGGTCATCGCAGCGCCGCTATACATGATCATCTTTTACATGTTTGTACTATTGCCGTACCATTTCTCCGGTAGTGGCTTGGTCGGCTTGGGTTTGTTACTTGTGCTGATCGCTAAAGCCAGCTTGGTGCGGGCCGGGCTTGGGCTCACAAAACCCATGACCGACGAAGTTGCCCGCGCCGCCACTAAGCGCGCGTTGTCGCTATGGATGGTGCTGCTCGTGTGTGGCGCAGGCGCGATTATTGCCGGCCTTTGGGACACGATCAAAGATGCCAAACCGCTAACGTTTATTAACTTCGGCTTGGCAATGGGCGCCAACATTTTGGTGCTAACGCTGATAGCCACCGATGGCATTATCGCAGCGCTCAATCGAGCGCGCGGAACATCACCCGAAGAAGAAACATTGTCAGATCAAGCAGCAGCTCAAGTTGCGGCATTCACGCGCGATGCAACGACACCGCCCAAGGCGGCGAGCTAACCGCATAATCCAACTTACTCGGAATCGCCTGGGTCGTTGCCTTCAACCACGACATCATTCGGAGCGTTGTCTTTGCGCAATGCGCGCGCCAATTTTTTGGCGAACTTCTTGGTACGTGCTGCAAACAAGTCACGGCTGGCCATGCGCTCGGCAATAACGCCGTCACGAATTTGCGCGACCATTGCAGAATCCAACCCGTCGAGTTGTGCGGTGGTGCGCGGGCCACCGTAGGTTGCAACGAATTCGCGGGACATCACAAGGTCGGCCACCGCGCCACAGGCTGTCGAGATACCAGCGTATGCGTCTTTAAGGGTGTGCAGCCGCACGCCGCCGAGATCAGCGACAAATTCCAATTGATACGACAGTTCTTTAAGCCGCCGTCGAAACCGATGAAACTGCGCCATCGAACGCTTGGCGCGACGCCGGGCCTGACGAGCTTTTCGGTAGGTACCCGCTAGGCCAGCAAACACCTCGTGCTCATCAAAAACCGGCAAGGCGGCTTCCAGCGCATCCGCTTGGGCCGCTGCACGAGCTGCACCTTCGCGCAGCAAAAGCTCGCCATCGCTGTCCGCTGGCGCGGCCTGCGTCGCAGCCAGCAACACTTCATTAGCGACGGCCCGTTCTGGATCGCCGAGTGCCATCGCACCGATCACGCCAGGCGCAACCGCATGGTCGCGCGCAACTGAAAGTGCGCTGCGCGAGTCGCGCAAAGCTTCAAGGATGCTTTTACGTTCGTGTTTCGGCAGGGTGGCACTGACCAACTCAACCAACGCGCGAGCCCGTCGCAACGCTTTGCGGTATTCATGCACAGCGGTAGTGAGATCCTGACCGCTCGACGCAGCCGCCGTTCGCGCGGTATCAACCGCAGCGCGGAATTCACGGATCAGCCGCGTGCGCACGCCCCGGTGATCGTGGCCGACCGCAAGTGGGCCGATTTCATCGTGTTCGGTACCGTCATCGGGATTGCCTAAATCTGACACGGGAATGTTGCTCATTCGGCAAATTTACAGTGTCAGCGACCAAACGGATCAACCTAAGCCACGCAATTTTAACTATTTACCAAAGCGTAGTGTCGCATTGTTGTCACCTGCCTCGGCGCGGTACGCTGCGCTCATGCAATCTTCACTATTTACGCCAGTTGCTAGCCCGTACTTGGTACCAGCCAACGGCTCGTTCGATCTACGTAATTATCCAACCGCGCCAGCCAAAGGCGGGCCGTCCAAAGCGGCCAATATCGAAGCCTTAACTGCTGCCGTCGCACAATTTGCCGATCTACAAAAACGGCTGTACGCCAACGACCGCTACTCGCTGTTGTTGGTCTTCCAAGCCTTGGACGCTGCGGGCAAAGACGGCACCATTTCGGCTGTCATGAGTGGCATTAATCCAACGGGCTGCCAAGTCACCTCGTTCAAGGCGCCCAACGCCGAAGAAGTCGACCACGATTTTCTTTGGCGTGTCCAACGCGCCTTGCCTGAACGTGGCCGCATTGGAGTTTGGAATCGCAGTCATTATGAAGAAGTCTTGGTGGTGCGCGTACATCCAAAGTTCCTCGACGGTCAGCGCATTCCGGAAAGGCCACCGCTTGATCTGCTGTGGCCACAACGATTTGATTCGATCAACGCAGCGGAGCAACACTGGGCCCGCAACGGCACGGTCGTGTTGAAGTTCTTTTTGAATGTGTCGCAACAAGAACAACACAAACGCTTCGTCGAACGGATCGATGATCCAAGCGACAACTGGAAGTTCAACCTAAACGACCTCGCCGAAAGCGATCACTGGACTGAATATCAAGCCGCCTATCAAGCTGCCCTACAGGCCACGTCCAAACCGTGGGCGCCTTGGTATGCAATCCCCGCCGACTCCAAAAGTTTCATGCGCCGCACCGTCGCGGATATCGTCGTGGGCACGTTGCACCAACTCGATCTGCGGTTCCCTGAATTAGGTCCCGATCAAAAAGCCGCCATGGCCGTAGCGCGCGCAAAACTGGTCGCCGGGTAACGTTGATGAAGCGAAGTGTCGCGACAGTTTGCCTGCTGATTGCTCCGGCTGCAGCCCTCGCTGAAAAAAATCCACCTGGGTGGCCGGTGCGGCTCAATATTGCAATGCCTTTGGGTAACTCGTGGAGCTCGGAACGCTTGCAAAATTTCTCATCGGGGGTTTCGCGCCCACGACCAGGTATTTAGTAATCGACGTGGCCCGGCGTTTGACGCGTATGCCGAAATGCAACTCGATGCGCGGATCAATTCCGCAGCCTCCACCGGGGTTTCGGCCAGCCTGCCGGTCCTGCGTATCGTCGACGCGATCGATGGGAGTGTCACGGCATACGGCGGCTTGCGTTGGAGTGGTTATAACGATCAGCGCGTTTCAAGTTCGCGGCCGTCGCTTTGCTGGCAGATGTTGATCTGCGAACGCTCATTGCCCTTTACGCCTACGCGGTCGGTGCCAACTAGCAGCGTCAATGAAAATCGCGACTGCCAATCGCATCTACTGGCCGCGACAGCTCCGGCACCCACAGCGCACTAGCAATGAGATGCACAATACCTTCTTGCACTTGCAGGGTGCCGGATACGCCAAGCAGGGATTGGCTGCGTGCAATGATGCTGTACTTTTCAAACACTGCTGCCCACACCACTAGATTGACAAATCCGGTTTCGTCTTCCAGCGTCATGAACGTAACGCCCGACGCGGTGCTTGGACGTTGCCTGCAAATCACGATGCCAACGTATTCGACGCGTTGGCCATGGCGGGCACGCGAAATAGTTTGTGCATCCGGCATGCGGCGCGCACGTAACTCGGCACGCAACGGCCCAAGCGGATGGCCGCGCGGTGAGTGATCGCTGGTGCGGTGGTCCCACAAAATCTCATCAAGCTTGCTCAGGCCAGCGAACTCGGTAGTTTGCCCAACATCACCGCCCAGCGAAAAACTATCGCGTTGCCGCACCGCCCACCCCATAGTTTGCCAAATGGCGTCGCGCCGAGGCAGCGCAGTGTTGGCGGTGCTGGTTGTGCGCATCGCTTCGAACGCACCGGCTTCCGCGAGTGCGGTTTGGGCGTCGCTAGAGATATGGGTACGCCTTACAAAATCTTCGATATCGATAAATGGTCGGCCTTGGCGCGCCGCGATGATCCGGGTCGCTTCGTCGAGAGTTAACCCTTTGATCCATCGCAGCCCCATGCGAATACTCGCGATGCTCGACGGCTGCGCGGGCGTTGGAGTTGCCAGCACGATCAGACAGCCCCACTCACTACAGGTGACATCAATCGGCGCAATTTCAACGCCATGGCGCTGCGCATCACCGACGATCGTCGCGGCTGAATAAAAGCCCATGGGTTGTGCATTGAGTAACGAACAGGTGAATTCCGCCATGTAGTGGCAACGCAGCCACGAGGTGGCATACGCGATCAGCGCAAAACTTGCAGCGTGACTTTCAGGAAAGCCGTACTCGCCAAAGCCACGAATCTGTTCAAACACGCGCTCGCCAAATTCACGGGCAATACCTTTTTGCTCCATTCGTGACACCAACCGATCGCGATGTTTTTCGATACGGCCCGAGCTCCGCCATGCCGCCATATCGCGACGCAATTGATCAGCTTCACCCGGAGTATAATCAGCTGCTACCACCGCAAGCTTCATGACCTGCTCTTGAAACAGCGGAATACCCAAGGTCTTGGCCAATACCGGTTCCAAACACGGGTGCGGATAATCAATTTTTTCTTGGCCACAGCGACGCCGCAAATACGGATGCACCATCCCGCCACTGATCGGGCCGGGCCGGACCAGGCTGATTTCAACCACCAAGTCATAAAACGTGCGCGGCCGCAGCCGTGGCAACATCGACATCTGAGCCCGGCTTTCGATCTGAAAAACACCGACGGTATCGGCGGTACACATCAGATCATAGGTCGCTGGATCTTCAGCGGGGATGGTGGCCATCGACAGCTCAATGCCACGATGTTTGCGCAACAAATCCAAACATAAATGAATGTGATGTAGTGCACCAAGGCCAAGCAGATCCACTTTGAAGAGACCTAAATCTTCCAAATCATTTTTGTCCCACTGAATCACCGTGCGTCCAGCCATCGTTGCATTTTCGATCGGCACCAAACTGTGGACCGGCTCATGCCCCAAGAGAAAACCACCAGGATGCACCGACAAATGGCGCGGGAACTCGACGATTTCGCCAGCCAGTCGCACCAACAAGGCGGTGGTCGAGGCGGTAATCTTGGTGGTTGGCCCCGCGGGACCATACCCTGCGCCACCGTGGCCGCGGGTATCATGTGCATGCAGCGTGCTCGCGCCACCTTCGGCCATCGCCGACATGAGTGCGGACATCAACACGGTTTCGCTTGGCAAGCCCGAAGGATGCATGGCGTTGCCGTTGCCTACCTGACCTGTCTCGTCCGGCTTTCGGACACCATTCCAGCCCGCACCTTGGGTTTGCACCAGCCCCGCCGCTGCAATCGCATCCTCTTCGACATCGCCCCACAACGACGTCAACTTGGCAGCACGATCCAACGCGGTTTCCGGAATTCCCAAGACCTTACCCACATCACGGATCGCCGAGCGTGGCCGATAGCGAATCACGTTGCACACCATCGCGGCATGGTCGCGGCCATACACATGATAAACGTGTTGAATTACTTCTTCGCGACGCTCATGTTCGATATCGAGATCAATATCCGGCGGCTCAGCCCGCTCGCGCGACAAGAACCGTTCAAACAACAGGCCCATGCGCACCGGATCGACGGCGGTAATCCCCAAACAATAACAAACCGCCGAGTTCGCTGCGGAGCCCCGGCCTTGGCACAGAATTTCGCGGCGCTTGCAGTACGACACAATTTCGTACATCGTCAAAAAGTAACCGGGGTAATCGAGTTCTTCGATCAACGCGAGTTCGGCGGTTACTTGCCGGGCAACGTCGTCAGGCACAGGCCCACGATACCGAGCGCGCGCACCATCCCATGTCAAATTGCGCAAATGCTCTGCCGAGGTAATACCGCTCGGCAACCGCTCCGACGGATAACGATAGCGCAGCTCGGTTAACGAGAACGTGCAACGCGCGGCGATCTCCAACGTCCGCGCCACTTCAGCCGGGGCATCAGCCCACAACCGCGCAAACACCGCTGGTGCTTTGAGATCGTATTCGTCATTGCCGCGAATCGTCCGGCCAGCGGTCGCCAGCGTGACGCCAGCGCGAATACACGCCAACACATCCTGCATCGGCCGCCGCGCTCGCGAGTGATACAGCACCTCGGTTGCGGCCACCACCGGCAAGCGCAACGTACGCGCCCGCGCCCGCAACCTTGCCTCGCGTCGGGCATCTTCGGCGTGGCGATGCCGCGTCGCCATGGCGTAGAGCCGATCACCAAACGCATCGCGCAGATCATGGCCAACCTGCATCGCCGTTGCCTCAGCGTCGTCGAGCAACAGGCTGTGCTCACCGCCCCACAACGCGATCAAGCCAGCGCTGTGCGCACACACTTCGGCCCACGACACCAGCGACGAGCCTTTGTCGCAGCGCCGCCGGCCCACCGTTAGTAACCGCACTAAATTGCCCCAGCCTTCGCGATTGCTGGCCAACAACACCAACCCGGACGTTGCATTCGGAAGCTGCGGTGACGCAACGGTCAAGGAGGTTAGACCCCGCTTCGAGCGTTCGCTCGTTCGCTCCATTTCTGGGCCCCGCTTCGAGCGTTCGCTCGTTCGCTCCATTTCTGGGCCCCGCTTCGAGCGTTCGCT
>JAYWHS010001012.1:0-2298 GCA_043777635.1 Kofleriaceae bacterium
CCAAGAAGTACGCATGGATGTCAAGCCTCCAACTACCGATCGTGGTCGTGGGTTTGGCCGGTTGTTCTTTTACCGCGCGCGGCGCTGATGATGCCCCGATGCAATCCGACGCTATCGCCGGTGATGCGCGGGTGAATGATTCAGCCAACGTTGATGCGGCCATGGTCGATGCAGCGGCGCCACCGCCACCTTTCGATGTAACCATGTGTCCCGTTGCCTACAAAACGGTTGGCAATGTTGTGACGTCGCGCTACCGAGCTGGTGCAACTGGGATCACAATTTCTTGGAGCGCTGCGGCTCAGTTATGTGAAGCCGACTCGACGGATTTGCAACCCATCACTCACTTGGTGGTCTTCGAATCGCTCTCTGAATACAACGCGGTGGTTCCTGTGCTGCAACCTGAACATGCGTACAACTCGACGTGGACCGGCACGTTTCGATACTTCGAAAATGTAGTGCTGCGCGTGAAGACGGTTACCGGCCAAACGCCAGGCAACTTAGACATCTCGAAATTTGATTTTGGTGCACGGGGAGATGTTACCGAAACGACGCGGGCCACATTTCTCCTCGGCACCGAGTTTCGCTATTCCAACAATCCGCTCGACTACGGCTACAATTTTATTTGCGAATGCGATGGGCGCGCGGGCGGCCAGCGGCCGCAATAGATATTTGCAGGTACAGGTACGTTGCAGTTATTCAACTCGAAACACCGGCACTAAGTTGAAACGCTCGTCCCATGACGGGTGCCGGCGTCGAAAAAAATCGAGCCGCGCAGCTGAGTTCTTTGCAAATATCGGATCTGACGCGACGTTAGCGTCGAACTCGATTTGCAATGCGGGGTTGGCGGCGAGCATGTCGCGGGCAATTTGCTCGGCGACGTAGTCTTCCATATATTCCTTTTGCTCGAACGCAGCATTGAATAGGCCCCAGTTGACCAAGGCATCACGTGCTGATGGTTCAAACAGGCCAAGCACCAGCCGCGCCATCGGTTGTGCAATCGGAATCCACAACGCGCCTTGGGTGAGCGTACGGGTTTCATTGTGCCACGCGCCGGTCAAGGTCACGCGCTGGCGACCTTCGTAGCTTTTGTCGTCGAATACAATTTTGTCGGGTCGAAATGTTTGCACAGCGATAGGCTGCCCAACGGTGGCTGGTTGATACGTGATGCCGTGGCTACGCAGCACCGGCTCGACCACCGAGGCAAAGCCACCGTCGACGAAATAGCCTTTGGCTGGTGCAGTCACCGTAATCAAAGGGACAAATTGATCGAACAAAGGAATGGTCCAGATCTCTGGCTTTTGCTCGTCGTAGTGAGTCCACGTTGCGGTTGAAAGCGCGGAGGCTTCACGCGTTATCTGATAGCCTTTAAATGCAAAGGGTCGCGATGTCGGGCTGACATCATAAGCCAGCGTCACTTGCTGACCTTCGAGCGAGGTTTGTTCGGCCCGGGCCTGCGCCGTCGCCCACTGCGCTGCATCCGCTGCAACTTGTTCACTCACTGCGCGCAGCGTGTCGTAGGTGGCGGCGACTCGTTCGCGATAGGTTCGCCAACTATGGGTTTCAACGAGCAGGCTTATAATGCTGCGTTCAGCGCCATACCCGTGTGAAAAGCGCGGTGGCGCATCGCCTGCTTCGACGCCAGTTTCCGGTCGATCTTGCTCGCGAAAGCTCGGGTAGAACCATAGCGGCAGGTGGCCCAGCTCGGCCAAGCGGGTTTGCAGCTTTTGCGAAATGGTGTGGGCCACGTCGCTTAGCCCATCGGGGCGCGGCACCGACGGTGACACCATAACGGCGACATCGTGTTGAAACTTGGCACCGTCGGTGGTGTGCAGATCAATCAACATGGTTGGGTGCCACGCTGTTATAAGTGTTAGCTCGGCCCGCAGCTCGACGCTATCGACTTTCATGTAGTCGCGATTGAGATTGAGGTTCATGCCGGTGGTGCGAAATCCCATGTGCGCAGGGCCGCGTTGATTAGGGCGATTATTAGGTGACGTCCGTTCGTGGCCATCAGGATTGAGCACCGGTATGAAGATCCACGTCGCTGCGCGCAGCGCTTGATTCGGTAACTCGTTGCGCAGCATGGCTAGCAAAAACTGAAAGCCGGCATCTTTGCCTTCGATTTCTCCAGCGTGAATACCGGCTTGCACCAAAATAACGGGGCGGTGCGCTCGGGTTGCGGCTTCGGCGCTGAGCACGCCGTCGGCCGATACCACCAAGGCCATCATGGGCCGATGTTGGGTGGTGGTACCGAATTGCAAACAGCGCGCGCGATTGGCAAAGTTGGCTGCGATTTGG
>JAYWHS010001013.1:0-2292 GCA_043777635.1 Kofleriaceae bacterium
CGCAGCTGAGCCCGCAGCATCATCGCGCAACATCCGTTTACGGAGCCGGTCAATCTCAATCACAGCAGCGGCCCGCACAGTAGGATCTGGATCGCGTGCAGCCGCATCAAAGTGCAACCGGGCCTTGGCTCGGTCCGATACAAAAAACAAACGCCCCAACGCGACATGGACTTCACCTGCACGGTTGCCCGAGCCAAAGTGTTCGAGGTACCGGCCGTACATGTCTCGACTAAGTTCGGCATCGCCGATTTTGGCTAGCGCGGTGGCACACCAATACGTGGCGTCTTCGCCTACGGCGGGGTCATCAATGACCTTAGAAAATGCAGTGACCGCAGCGCGCCATTGGCCTTGGCGCATGGCTGCAAAACCAGTTTCAAATGGCGATGCAGCGCCAGGCTCAGTCGGCGCAACCGGTTGCGGCAGCGCTGCCACGGCTAGGACCGTCGACGTTCTAGCGATACTTGCGTGGGCCGGAGCAACCCCATCGTTCGACGATGCCTTCGACGATGCGCTCACCAATGCCGAAGCTTTCGACGACGATTTGCCGGTTGCAGCGTGTGCGGCTGGCGCGGCTGGGCTGCTAGAAGCGGCGGGTTCCGGCGCGTCCGGCGCTTCCCACACCCAAGTTTGACCGTCGCTGACCACCACGCCGCGTTGGCCGGGCACCAGAATCTCGACCGAACCGGCAAACACCGCCACCGAGGTCACCACGCCATGGCGAGCGACCGCGTGCAGCCGTGCACCCTTGCTGCGAATCACTAGGTTTGAACCGACAACCGCCATGGCTGCGCCGCTAACGCCGGTGACTTGAAGCTCACCATCTTCGACGACGATTTGCTGATCGGCACCGGTACCGCGCACATGAAAACTAGCGTTCCCAACCGGCAGTACCAAAGCTTCACCGACGTGACGCCCAACCGTCGGCGATGGACCAACGCTCGGCAAACTGTTGCCGTCAGCCAGGTGGTGACGTGGCGGCGCTACCGTTGCGCGTGGCGCAATGCTAGCAGTTGGCGCTGGTGCACGCGTCACGCCACCAACCGCCAACACGACAACGAAGATCACCGCTGCTGCACTAACGCCAACTAGCAGCGGCCGTTGCCAATAGCGCAAGCGCTGCCAACGCGGTTTGCGCGCTGCGAGATGAATGTCGCCTAACGGATCGATCAGCAAAATCTCGCGGGTTTCGACAGACGCGTCAGGTTCGCCTGCTGCGCTCGACCGCACGTTGAGCATGTCGCCGTCACTGCGCTGCACGGTGCCACCGGCTGCGCGTTGCGCGTCATCTTGCGCTTCGGCCCGGGCCAACACCGACGCTGCAAGCGACCGACGACGATCGGTAGGCAACACGGTGTGGGTGCCCAGCGCTTGCCCCAACGCCGCTATTGCTTCGTGGTCAAGTAGAATCGGTCCGCAAACCGGACAACCGATCGCATGCAAACGGACCCCATCTTCTTGACCGGATGCAGCCGCAGCCACCAGCTCAGGCGCTGGGCACACCGCAGTTGTTGGGGCCACCATCGGCAAAATGGCTTGTGACCCAGTGGTCGAACTTGATGACCGAGTCATTGGCCACCACCGGTCGCTTTAGGCAGCTTGGTGCCGGCCGGCATACCAGTGGTCGCGCTGTTGCATCCGGCTGGCCGTACGTCTTGAAGCGCCGCGCGCAACCTCGATCGCGCGTCATGCAAGCGTCGCCACACCGTGCCTTCGGGCACGCCCAACAACGCCGCCGCCTCAACCCCCTTGATACCTTCGACGTCGCACATCACAAAAACCGTGCGCAACTCTTCGGAAAGCTCAGGCAACGCTTGGGCCAAACGCTCCATGGCTTGGCGCTGTTCAGCGTCGGCAACCACGCCGGTGCCGGCCCACCGCACTTCGTAATGCGCAACTTGTGCAGCCGTGCCCATCGCACGTTTGCGGCGAATTTCCGAGCGGGCGTAATTGCGCACCACGTTGAGCGCAATGCCACACAACCAGGTCCGCACTTGCGAGCCACCGCGAAATTTCCCGGCAGCCGCAAATGCTTCGAGAAATGTCGCCTGAATCAAATCATCAACCGCGTCAGCATCTGCGGCCGCCATGCGCGCAATAAATCGATGCAACAAATCCACGTGCCGTTCAAACAACGCCGCCCGCGCCCCACGGTCCCCGGTTGCGCACGCCGCTAGCAAGGCTTCGTCCGACAGCTCGTCGATCGCAAGCCCCTCGCGCCGTAACGGAATCACTTTTGCAAAACTACTCATGGATGGTGGCACTCATGGGTACCCGCAACCGGCAAACCCTTCG
>JAYWHS010001014.1:0-2292 GCA_043777635.1 Kofleriaceae bacterium
GCTGCGTGAATCAGCCGCGCAAACGCAGTGGAAACTGCACCGGTGACAGCATCAAAGCCAGCGTTGGTTGCAGCGGTATGGTCGCTGGCTAGCGCGATGATGACGCAGGCTGGCGTAGTTTTAATTTTGATCGGCGCAACAAACGCATATGTGTTGGTCGTTGCCACTTGATTAGGCGCTGCGGCGAGTGACTCAAACGCTTGGATCAAACGCCGATCGATGTCGGTTTGCAAATCCTCGCAACGCAGTATTTGCGAGGTGGCACCGTCGGTGCTCGCGCTGGCGATAATATTGGGTGTGTCGAGTGGCACCACCAGGTTCACGGCAATCGCGCTAGCGTCTTGTTGCAGATATTGCGCCTTCCAGCCAATGGCGACTTCGCCGCGTAGGATGAACATCGCCAGCGTATGAATACCCGGCGCAAAGCGCTGCAGCGCAGTCATGGCTAACTCGGCGACACGATCGCGATCGCTGGCACGGCGAATCGCCCGCGTCGCTTCTTCGAGCGACCCGCCAGTGGTTTCATCGATGCCATTGGCCATAATACTTGCCGGCATCGCAGCTTTGCGAATCGCGATCCGACCCAGTGCGGCGCGGTCGATTTCGGTGGCCGGCACAATGATTCGGTCGCGGCTGTCGTCGGCCAGGGTCGACATGTAGCGCCGATTGGCCTTGGCATCAGCCACCGGTTGGTCGGATGACACACTATAAATTTCGCGCGACGGCTCGGGCACTTGGATTTCCACGACTGCGGGCTCAGGGGGCGGCGGGTCAATCGAGTACACATCGGATTTTTCCGATTGAAAATCTTCGTCGGAGATTTTTTCAATCGCCAAATGCAATGCCGGCGTTGGCGGGTCGGTGCGTCGACCGGCGCGGCTGCGCAAATAGCGTTGATCGCGCACGATGCCGTAGGAACGTTCCAAGTGGTAGCGGATCCGCATTTCGGCGGCAACGCCGATCATCAATTGGTCCGGCGTGACGCCGAGGTGGGTAGCGATTTCGAGTTGTGCAGGCTCAGCTAATGGGCCAGCCACGGCAATCGCAATTCGGCCTTCGTCGCCTGGCAACCGTGTGATCGGAATGCACAGCCAAAGGCCGGCGATCTCGGCTGGCAAGCGCGCTTGCAGTTCCGGCAGGGCGTGCTCGAAGTGTTGCGCCAACGCCGCCGGCATTTGCAGCTGCGACGCCAACGCCCGGGTTAACGCGTCGAGATCGATCATATTGAGCTCAACTAAGACCGAGCCTAATCGACCACCCCAAATGATTTGGGTGCGTAGCGCTTGCTCAACCTGTTCAGCTGTCAGCTGACCGGTCGCCACCAATAGTTCGCCAAGCCGCACTGCCGCTATTTTCCTACGGTCAATGCCGTAAAGTCACGCGGCAAACCCACTATAAAGTGTGGGTGTTGGTACTAGGCAATGGAAACATCGTTGCAAAGGTAGACGTCTTGGATCGCATGTAGGAGTTCCACACCTTCTTTCATTGGGCGTTGGAAGGCTTTGCGCCCTGAGATCAGGCCCATACCGCCCGCGCGCTTGTTGATAACGGCCGTGGCTACGGCATCGGCAAAATCGTTGGAGCCCGAAGCGCCGCCACTATTGATTAGGCCAATGCGGCCCATGTAGCAGTTGGCCACTTGGTATCGAGTTTGGTCGATCACATGATCGGAGCTCAGTTCGGTGTAGACCTTTTTGTGAGTCTTGCCGAAACCTTTGAGGGCAGGGTCATTGTACCCGCCGTTACACTCTGGCAATTTTTGTTTGATGATATCGGCTTGGATGGTAACGCCGAGATGATTGGCTTGGCCGCTTAGATCGGCCGCGAGATTATAATCGGCATTGGCAGTTTTGAACGCATTGTTGCGCACGTAGCACCACAACACGGTAAACAGGCCGAGTTCATGAGCTTGGGCAAACGCTGCCGATATTTCTTGTAGTTGACGCCGTGACTCCGGCGAACCCCAATATACCGTCGCGCCAATGCCAGCAGCGCCCATGTCATAACATTGGCGCACATTGCCGAACATGGTTTGGTCGTGGGTGTTTGGGTACGACAACAATTCGTTGTGATTAATTTTCACGATGAATGGGATCTTGTGGGCGTAGCGGCGCGCTACGCTGCCGAGCACGCCAAACGTCGACGCAACCGCACTGCATCCGCCTTCGATGGCGAGCTTAACGATATTTTCTGGATCGAACATCGCAGGATGTGGGGCAAACGAGGCACCCGCCGAATGTTCGATGCCTTGATCCACTGGCAGAATCGAAACATAACCGGTGCCGGCAAGGC
>JAYWHS010001015.1:0-2292 GCA_043777635.1 Kofleriaceae bacterium
GTATCGCGTAATAGAATCACGGTGGCTGCATCGCGAATCGTCGCCATGGCACGGTGGTAACACAACCGCCTTGGATTTGCGACGACGGCCCTTGGCGGGCCGATGCCAGCACCCTACCCTACACCATGACCAGTGCCCGACTCACGTTTTTAGGTGCCGCACGTACGGTTACGGGTAGCTGCTACCACCTGGCACTTGGCGATACCAGTTTGCTCGTCGACTGCGGCACCTTCCAAGGTGATCGCGACGCCGACGAACTCAACCATCAAGCGCCCCAGGTTGATGTGCGCAATGCCCTCGGCACGGTGTTTACCCACGGCCATCTCGATCACGTCGGCCGTTTGCCGGCGTGGGTCAAGCATGGGTTTCGCGGCAATGTATGGGGCCACGCGGCAACACTTGAGATCGCCAAAGTTATCCTGGAAGACTCGGCGAAAATTGCCAACCATGCACCCGGCCAACCACTGTACGGCGACCAAGAAGTTGCGCAAATCGTCGACAGCATGCGGCCATTTGAGCGCTACGGCACGCCGATGCAGATTGGGCCGTTCGCCGTTACACTGTTCGATGCTGGCCATATTTTGGGATCGTCGTCGGTACGCGTAGCCTGGCAACAAAACGGCGCCGATCGCGCGATCTTATTTTCCGGCGATCTTGGCGTTGCTGGCGCACCGCTGATTCGTGATCCCAACACCGCGTGGCATGCCGAACGCGATCGCGTCGACTACGTGGTGACCGAATCTACCTACGGCGATCGTTTGCACATGCCGCGGGCCGAAGTACGAAATCACCTGCGCACCATCGTTGAACGCGCCTTACAAGATGGCGGCAAAGTCATCATTCCGGCGTTTTCGATCGGCCGCACCCAAGAAATTGTGTACGAGCTGCACCAGATGGTCGCAGCCGGTTTGTTGCGCGATATTCCGATCATCGTCGACGGTCCACTCGGCCTGTCAGCAACCAAAATTTACGCCAAGCATACCGATTGTTACGACGCCGAAGCCATGGCCATGGTGCAACGCGGGGTCGAGCCCCTCGAATTTGACTCGCTATATAGCGCGCGGGATGCCAACGCTTCGCGCCGCGCTGTGAACACCGAAGGCCCGGCGATCATTATTGCAGGCTCAGGCATGTGCCAAGGTGGTCGGATTCGCCATCACTTGTTGCGCCACCTCCCCGACCCCCGCGCCGACGTTTTGTTGGTTGGATATCAAAGCGGTCGCACGTTGGGCCGCGCGCTGCAAGAAGGCCGCACCACCGTGTTCATCGACAATCAGCAGGTGATGGTGCGCGCTCGCATTACCACCATCAGCGGGTTGTCGGCGCATGCAGATCGTGACGGCCTGGCCAACTGGTTCGAAAAAATCCCACGCGCCGCTGGTGCACGCACCTTCGTAACGCACGGTGAAGCAGCGCAATCTGACACGTATGCAAAACTGCTCACCGATCGGTTCCACACATCGGCCCATGCACCCGCGATGTTCGAATCGGTGGAACTATAAGCATGCGGGTGCCGCTGTTTGATATGCAGCGCGAGCTCGCGCCGGTGCGGGCCAGCGTCGAAGCGGCGATCGCGCGGGTACTTGATAGTGGCGTATTTATCGGCGGCCCCGAAGTAACTCACTTTGAAACCGAGCTGGCGCGCGAATGCAGCGTGCAACATGTAATCGGCGTGAGCTCTGGCACCGATGCTTTGTTGCTCATTGCGATGGCGCTTGGCCTCGACCGCCACGCCACCGTCGTGACTACGCCGTTTTCGTACATTGCCACCGCCAGCACGATTGCCCGGACTGGAGCGCGGCTGGTATTTGCTGATATCGACGACGATTCGCTCAATCTTGCTCCAGCCAGTGCGCTGGCCGCGTGTGCTGACAACACCCGTGCGATCGTAACGGTGAATTTGTATGGGCAACCGGCAACGCTGCCAACCGCAATGCCAACACTTTCGATCATCGAAGACGCCGCCCAAAGTCTTGGCGCAGGCCCAGTGCGCGGCCGCGCTGCAGCGACTTCGTTTTTTCCCACCAAAAACCTCGGCGCACTCGGGGATGCCGGTGCGGTACTCACCGACGACACCGGCTTCGCTACCCGCGTGGCCCAGTTGCGCGGTCATGGCGCGGCACCGAAATACCATTACCCGCTGCTCGGCGGAAATTTTCGAATCGACCCACTCCAAGCCGCGATTCTTGCCGCGAAGTTGCCACACCTCGTGGGCTGGACCGCCGCCCGCCGCCGCAATGCCGAGCGTTACCGCCGCATGTTCGCGAATGCGAAAGTACCACCTGAACTGCG
>JAYWHS010001016.1:0-2292 GCA_043777635.1 Kofleriaceae bacterium
GACGCTGGCATCATGCCACCACCAAGCTCGCTGAGCATCGCCGGATCATCGATCCGCTCACCCTATTCAACGCACATGTCCGGTTTACGGACTTGCGGACTTGCGGACTTGCGGACGGATGGCTCGACGGTGATGATGTGCGTTCTGCAGAGCATGAGGGCGGGGCGCGGAAGCGGCGGGCACCGGCCACCACCAAGATGGCAGGTGACTGTGAAGGAGTATCTCGAGTGCCCGCTTCGAAGCACCCCAGTTGTTCATTCCGGGCCATCGCGCTGAGCAGAACTACTAGGTTCGGGTGGCGCGAGTGTCACGAGAGAACGGTCACACTGCCATCGCAGGGGGGAAGGTGCCTCGACGCTGGCATCATGCCACCACCAAGCTCGCTGAGCATCGCCGGATCATCGATCCGCTCACCCTATTCAACGCACATGTCCGGTTTCCGGACTTGCGGACTTGCGGACTTGCGGATTTGCGGACTTGCGGATTTGCGGACTTGCGGACTTGCGGACTGGCGCAAGCTGGATAGGCGGCTAGCCGCTAAATTACATGCGGCGATTGAGTGTATTGTTTTTGCGACGCGGTGCCGTGAGAGTTTCGGCTGGTTCGTTGCCACGCGCAGGCCAAATGGCTTCGGGCAAAGGAAAGGCCGGCCGAGCCAAAAGGTAGCCTTGAGCGAAACGAGCGCCCGACGCGATCACGGCTTCAAATTCGGACAGCGTTTCAATGCCTTCGGCAACTACCAAGGCATCAAGGTCTTTGCACAGCTTAACAATCGCGGTCACCAACTTGAATAGGCGACTATTGATGGTGAGGCCATCGATCAAGCCACGATCGATTTTGACCACTTTGGGATGCAAATCGGCAATGTATTTGAGGTTGGAATAGCCTGCGCCAAGATCGTCGACGACTAGATGTACGCCACGACCGCGCATTTCTTGCAGCATGCTTTGACACATTTCAAAGTGCGACAGCGGTACCGACTCGGTAATTTCCAGATACACGTCGTCGTTGTGGTTGAAGATGGCGTCGTCGGGTTGAATCAAATATTGCTCGTTGAGCTCGGACGGATGAATGTTAATAAACAGTGGCGCATTGGGGCACCCTGCCAACGACATGGTGCGTAAGAGCTTGCCCAGTTCGCCGGTGCATTTGTGTTCTACCGCAGCGGCAAATAACGGTAACGGCCCTGCAAAATGCGGTGATTTTGATCGAGCGAGTGCTTCATACGCAAAGATCTTGCGACGCTGTAAATCGACGATGGGTTGATATACGACCGAGACTTCGCGATTCGCGATAACGTTAAAAATCTCTGCGGAGTTGGTGCCTGGTTTGGCCCGCAGAATCGCCGATGGCGAGCTAGGCGCCGGCCCCGGCGGTGCATCGCTAGCCACGACTACGCCTCGTCTTCGTCGAGGGCGCGATTGAGTGCGCTGGCTAAATTCTCGGCATCTTGGCCTGACATCGCCGCAGGCTTGAAAGATTTATCGGCGGTTTCGACCAGTGCAACCATTTTGGCTTCTTCAACCGACAAGTTGGTGTCGCCAGCGCCAATCCATTCGTCGATTTCTTCGGTGAGTCGTTTGGAACGAGACTCCTCGCCCAGCGGTTGCACGCCTGCGACTACGGCGCCATGGCGTCGGTAGGCGATCGAACCATAGGCACCTTCCAAGCCACGGCGGAATTCGCCCATGGTTTGGAAGCGATGCCGTGGATCTTTTTGCATGGCTTTGAGAATAACGGCTTCAGCTTGCTCCGTGATTTCGCGGTGCGGTGCAAACTCGCGTGGTGATGGCGGCGCATTGTTGATGTGCATCGACAAAACGTCACTCGATTGCTGCGCTTCGAATGGCGGTCGGCCGCACAACATGTCGAACATGATCACACCGAGCGAATACACATCGGCGCGGTGGTCGACTTCTTCGCCACGCGCGGCTTCGGGCGACATATATTCGGGCGTGCCAAATACTGCGCCCTGCACGGTTTCGGCAGAAAGCTCGTCGGCGATCAACACTTTAGCGATACCGAAATCGAGAATCTTAACGAAGTCGTACGATTCTTCGCGCTCGGTAATCCAGTTTTGGCCGGGAATCATCCGCACCAAATCGCGACGCCCCGGGCGCTTGAGCAACATGATGTTATCGGGTTTGAGATCGCGGTGAATGACACCTTGGTCGTGCGCGGCTTCGAGCGCTAGCGCCATTTGGTTAGCGATGTTAAGCGCGCGGTGCAAATCAACGGCACCTTCTTTTTCGATCAGGTCCTCAAGGCTGATGCCTTCGAGGAACTCCATGA
>JAYWHS010001017.1:0-2287 GCA_043777635.1 Kofleriaceae bacterium
GCTTTGTCAGTGACCGAGCGCCTCAAACTCGTGGCTGACTTGTTGGAAAGTGTCGACGGTCCGCCGCCCGCCGATTGGGAGCAAGCGTGGTCAATCGAGATTGACCGACGTCTCAACGATCCAACTGACGAAGTCATGTCATGGGACGAAGTACGCTCGCGACTAGTCAAAAAGCTCGCTTGATTCTACGCCAATGAAGTACCTGCTCCGATTTCGTGGGCATGCGCAGCGCGACGATGATGCCGCGTTCGACTGGTATCCGACATTGATGACCGCGTCGCTCACGGATTCTTACGTTCGCTAGATGCGATCTTAGCGCGCATTGGCGAAGCACCCTTGGCTTACCAAGTTTGGCCCGGCAAAGCAGTGCGCCGTGTGCCGATGGATCGGTTCCCGTATCTGGTAGTTTATGACGTTCAGGAAACCATCGTGACAGTGATTGCAGTTGTGCATACAAGTCGCAACCCAATCCGCTGGCTCGATCGCGTGTAGCGGTGGGCCGATGGGCAAGCTAATCAGCACTTCAGTGAAGTTGCCCCACTTTCGTTAACACGTTCGCCCGAACACAGTGCGGGGCGCGTCGGCCGAGCCGGCCGCCGGCATGTTTTCGCGAAATTCGCGTCGAATTGGCTTTGAACCCAAGCGATTTTCTGGTAGCAGCGAACCAACGGTGGGAAGCAATAACCGTCAAACTCATATTCGCTACGCATCCGTTCAACATGTGCGAATGCTGCCATCGCGTATTTCTCAGCCTCGGCAAATTGGCCTTTGTTACAAAGCTCGGAAGCCAGCAAGTTAGCGGCCTCATACATCGCTTCGGACTCCCCGTTGCGCTCCATTGCAGCCGCGGCATCTTGCAGCTCAGCTACGTTGAACGCTCGGTTGTTGGAAGCCTCAATGCTGCACCAAATAACTACACACTTGTGCTTCCAAATTGAATCATGCGCTTCAGCCGTGATCACTAACCGAGCGCATGCAGTTGCTTCGACCTGATCGTTCATGGCTCGATATGTCCAGGCTAACGTTGTCATGCCCTCAGCCCAGTCTGGATCGTTACGAGGAACCTTGTGCAGCGGCAGCAGTATAGGCAGTCGGAGCTCAAGGCTCGGCGCGCCGCTGGCGGTCGCAAGAATCTGTTCGACAGTTGGTTCGTTCATGGCCCAATTTTTCGATAGTGCGGGTGGTTCCACCCTACCTGTAGAACGTGCGGCCATTTACCACTACGTGGGCGAATTCAGTGCATTGAGTCTTTCCTGCACGCGGCGGCGAAGTAGTTGCATGGTGCCACCTTGGCCTGCCTTGGTTGGTTGCGCTAATTCGTCGAGCGCAAGGGCAAGGGTTTGGCGTGCGGCTTCGTGTTGACCGGCCGCCGCTTGAATCCATGCGATTGTTTGAAGGCAGCGTGCGACGGGCGGAAAGCAGTAATCGTCAAAGTGATATTCGCTACGCATGCGTTGCACGTAGTTCAATTCCTCACGCGCGAAATATTCAGCTTCAACAAATTGTTTTGCTGCACAATACGCATCGGTCAATACATCAGCCCCTTCAGATGCGGCTTCCAGTTCACCTGCAGTTGCTAAGATTTTCACAGCATGAATAACTTCAGCAGTGTCAACTGGATCTCGATTTCGTATCGCAATGTTGCTGCGCAACACCACACATTGCTCGCGCCAAACTAGCCCGTGCGGCTGCGTGCTCACTACAAGGTTTGCGCATCTAAGGGCATGGTCCTCTTGATTGGTGGCTCGATACATCCACACTAACGATGCCATCGCCTCGGCCCATTCTTCGTCGCGAGGCTGCACGTGTTCTACCGGGGCCAGAAGCGCCAGTTGATCTTCAATGCTTTGTCCGCTTTGAGCCACGGCAAACAATTCTTTCGCTGATGGTGCCATTATCTGCCTGGTACATAGTTAGGGTTTGGAACGAGGGGGCCCCGCGCAAACTTATTGCCGTTGGCGGAGATAGGGTACGCGCCAACAATGCGTTCGCGTGGCACGCCCGCCAGCATCGCGTGTTCGTTTTCGCCTGGCACCAGGTTTCCGCGAAATCTGCCAAATGATCGGACCCGACCTTCAAGCGAAGCATTAACATCCCACGTTGCGGCACCGTCGATCTCGTAGACCCAGCCGCCTTCACCTGCCCACGCGGCCGCACCTGTTTCAGCATCTGGTGTCATGGGCATATTACAAGTCCCGCGAAACGCGGTGTCAGCGGCCCCTTCGGCGTGCATCTGCAAATCCAAGTTGGGACCGCGCGCAGGCAGTCCCTCGTTGAAGACCTGCTC
>JAYWHS010001018.1:0-7641 GCA_043777635.1 Kofleriaceae bacterium
TGGCCAGCCAAGAATCCCGCCGCTACGGGGCGCGCGCGTTGTCGATTGTCCGTGCGACCGCACATGCCATCACCGAGCTGGTCGACGATATGACCGCCACCCGCGCTCCGCGCAATCTCGCACTTGAAATCGGCGGTAAACGCATCATGCCCACACCGTGGGCCGCCGCGCTCGCCACAACATCGGCCCGCATCGGTGTGCAGGTTGGCGCAGTCGCCTTACGTGCGAAGCTCGCTAGCCTGGGCATCGACGGCCCCGTGTTGGCGGCGGTCGAGCACGAACTCAACCGTGAAGGGTTGACCATGGGTCCGGTCGCGCGACCGCTGCCCGGATTTAGCGCCCTTATCAAACCCCGCGCCGCATAGCGCGTTCGCTTTTCTTTTTGTCACGTACCGAGGAGTTAATGCTGATGTCAAAACGCAAATCCAAACATCCGGCGCGCCGCAGTGGGCATCGCAATGCCGGCGGCCCACCGGCCCCACGTGCGAAACGCACCGAGGCGGAGACGACCCTCAATCGCCTGGGCTATACGGCGGCCGGTGCCGCCGCCACGGCGCTCGCCGGTTCCCTGTTGGCGCATGAAGGCTGGGCACCTAAGACCATCGCCGGCGCATTAACTGCCGTTGGCGCAGCACTCGCCTGGCGCGGTGACGATCCGATGATCCGCAGCATCGGCGCGGGCACGATGGCCGCCGCCGGCAGCCAGCTCGCGCTGATGCTCATCAATGATCGCAGCGACAAACCGCGCGCCGCATCGCAAGCGGCGCTGCCGCCCAAGCGCCAAGCTGAAGCGTTGCCGCCGGGTGCGCTCGAAGCCGCCTTTGAACGTGCGCGCGCGCGGCTTGCCATGGCGACCGAAGAGCAACAACTGAACATGGCGCACGCCAGCGTCATGGGCTAGCGCCGCAACGCAACACAACGTTCCGCTTAGTCCCGTTCATCCACCCTTCACCGCCCAGCTCGCAACTCGGGGGCGCACGCGTGTTTGCAGCCACGCGACCCTCACCCTTTTTTGGAGATCAATCATGGACCCTGATCAAATTTATTATGAAGACCCGCGCAACGCGCCGATGGATCACCGCCGGGCTCCAGCCCCGCCAATGCCACGCATGCCTCCGGCGCAAAACATCTACATGCAACCCGCGCCGCCCCGGGCCATGTATTACCAACCCTTGCCAGCGCCGGTCGCAGCACCAGCTATCGCACCCGCGCCGCCGGCAAATGGGGCCGCCGCGCTGCTGGGCAAATTAACCACCGGCCAAGTCGTGGAAATGGTCGCGCAGATTTTTGCGGCGTTGCAACCGTTGCCCGCTGCACCCATCGCGACCAAGGAGGTAGCCACCGATATCAACAATTTGATGTTGTACCAAGGCGCGCTCGCACAACACGCCAAGCGTGACGAGCAGGTGCGCACCGCTGGATATTTACTCTCACGGCTGGTGGGTTAACCGCTCATGGCGACGCCAACGTATAGCGGTACCGGGCAACCCGTCACACCGCCCAGCACCGGCTGGCTCGGGGGCTTGAGTTCTTTTTTTGGCGGCGGTAGCGCGACGCCCGCGTATGCAGGGGCCGGGCAACCGGCCGCCTGCGCACGCGGTAGTTTCTTCGGCGGCGTGACGCCAGCATATGCAACGCCACCTGCCGCCACGATGAGCACGGCCGACCCAGCCAGCACACCCAAGCCGGCACCGACGCCCACACCCGTCCACTACGCACCATGTCCGATCGATCCGCAGATGCTCGCGGCAGGTCAACTGGCGATCATCATTCCGATTACCGGCCCCCTCGACACCGGCATGTAACACCCGCGCGTCACGTCAACCACGTCCCATTCACCCAGCCGCCGTGGCGTGATGCGCGTGCTTCCCCGAGTTTCGAGCTGCTGCTTTGTTTGCTGCGGTTGTTTACCAGGAGTCATCGTTATGTCCCTCGTTGCGGGTCCGTGGACCCAACTCTACGCCGCGCTATATCATCACGCCATCGCGGCGCGAGGTACGCTGATTTTGTATCCGGACACCGTCGACGAAGTGCGCTGGCCTCGTACCACCGGTGCTGATGCGGCGGCGCTCGTCGCATTTTTTGACAGCATCTTACGCACCATTCATTCGCACGCTGGCATGTGGCGCCTGTGGCACACCTGCGTGGATGAAGTCGTGCATGAAGTGTTACACACCGCGCCGCAGCGCACCTTCACCGGCAATCGCGCGCTTTGGGATTGTCTCGCGCGCAGCGTGGTACTGCTCGATGCGAACCATATCCCCGCACCACCAGCTGCCGCCGTCACCGCTCTCTTGCGCGGCTTAGACCAACGCCGCAACGTGGGGCCAGCAGGCACGCCGCCGTTTGCAACGCCGGGCCTCGCGACGTTTGACGATGTGTGGATCGCGCAGTTCAAATATTTTCGCGAACTACGCGGCGTCGATCGCACGCCGCAACAACGCAACATTCCACGCACGACGAATCGCGAAGTCACCACCCTGGCAGACTACTGGAGTCTGCAACTGGCGAAAGTTAAAACTATCTCGGGCAGTCGCACCATTGCCGCACGTTGGCAAACAGCGCGCGCGCTGGTGGATCAAGTTGCGCGATCGGGTACGCCCGACGCACGCTATCCGCATAACACCGACTTTTGGGCCACGCTGCAAGCGGTCGCCGTGCATGTGGCCGTGGCCGACGAAGCCCCGACACAATGGGATCTAGCGATCGAAGCGCTGCACGATTCCGCGCTGCAACTGCCCAACACGATCGCTCACGCGGCTACCACGGTCGCCTCCGGTGTATCGTCGGGTGTAAGCGCCGTCACGAGCAAAATCGGCGCGGGCCTCTTCAGTGTCATCAAAACACCGTTGCTCGTCGGCGGTGGCGTGCTCGGCCTCTACTTGCTCGCGCGTTCATCATCGCGCACGGAGCGCGCGTGAGTCGCATACCTTGGCTGCTCGGCGGCGGTGCGGTCGCCGCCTATCTGTTGTGGCGAGGCAAAGCGCCGACCTCACGGCCGCGCCTGCCCGGCGGTACCACACCCACCGATGCCGGCCCGTTACCACCGCCGCGCCTTGACCTTGAGGGTCGCTGGGTGTGGCCCGTCGCACCGTGGCAGCAACGCCCGCCGGTAATCTCCGACGGCTTCGGCTCACCGCGCCCCGGCCGGTTGCATGCCGGCGTCGATATTATGTTTCTGCGGTCGGCCGCCGACCCATGGCGCGCTGGCACCGCAAATGGTTCGCGCGGCTTCGTGATGCCCGATAACGTCAACGCCGTCGCGGCTGCCGATGGGGTCGTGTGGTCCGCAGGGCAGGGGCCGCACGGGTTCAGTGTGGTGATCGAGCATGGCAAACATCACGGCCAACCTGTCGCGACCTTTTACGCGCATCTGGAAAAACTCGCCGTCACGCCAACGCAACGTGGACAACTACGCCAGCGCGTGCGCGCGGGCCAACCACTCGGCATCATCGGCGGTAGCCCGCTTGATCCACAAAAGCTCAAACATCTGCATTTCGAAATTTGGCGCGGTGCCACCGCCATCGATCCAATGGCCATCATGCGCGCCTGGCCCGTGATTGCGCCGCCAACTACAGGAGTTTTGGTATGAATGATTTTCTCGACGATATTCGCGCTGCATTCGCGGCCGACGCCACTGACGCCAGCCGTGAACGCGGGGCCCAAGCCTGCCGCGCACTCCACGCCATCTTGTCGACACCGGCGGGCGCACCGCTCGTGCTCGACATGCCACCACTGTGTATGGCATCCGCCGGCGTCGCCGCCGCAACGGACCTGTCGGCGACGGCAACATTGCAGGCTGCACCATCGCCGGCTACGCCAATCGAAACGCCTAGCTCGACACCGCCGCCGACACCCAGCCAAGCTGCGACGCTGCCAACGTTCGACGCGCAGCCCGTGCCGACCATGCCACTTGGTGCCGCGCTACCGCCTGCAGCGGCCGCAGCGGTTGCGTTGGTCAACTCCCTACGGCACCTGCCACCCGAGCAATTACTCGAACTCGCGATCACGCGCATGCGCGCGGCCTTGCCGGCCGACGTTAGCCCGAGCGCGCCGACCGCGCCGGTACGGTTTCATTTCATCCCACTGCCACCCGTGCGCTAACCATCACCATGCCCCTCGTGCATCGCCCACTCTGGATCGCTGGCGCGCTCGTCGCCGCGTACGCCGTCGTGCGGCGCCAGCAAAACTCCGACACCACCGCAACCACCCGCACGACCGCGCTCGCGCGTAACGCCAGCCTAACGTATCGCCCACTCGGTGCATCAAGCACAGCGTACCCCGCCTGGGTCCGCGCGCTCAAAGGTCACTCTGGCGTGTATGTCATTCGGGAGCTCGCGCGCGATGGCACCACCGAAATTGTCTACGTCGGTGAAAGCCATACCAATCGTCTCTACGAAACTCTCACGCGCCACTTTCAAACCTGGCGACGCTGGAAAGGTTACTGGAAAGGCCAGTACGCCGAAGGCCACGACCCCGGCCTAACCTACGCTCGCGATCGCGTCGAAGTGGCCACGCGGATCACCTCACCCCTCGCCGCCCTCGACGAAGAAGCCCGCCTCATTGCGCGTCTGCTGCCGCGCGATAATCTGCGCGGTCAACCCACCGACGATGACGTGCCGTTTTGATCGCACGGCTTCGGCTGTTCGATCCCGCACGCAATCGACCACGCAGCAACACACATAAACCTTCTACGACCCATGACGGTGTACGCTGTCATCGGTCGATTCAACTGTGGGAGGGCTAACGATGACAACGCAAGGCGTAGTGAAGTGGTTCAACGAAACCAAGGGGTATGGGTTTATTCAACGTGCCGACGGTGCCGAAATCTTCGTGCACTACGCCTCGATCGAAACCGATGGTTTCAAAACACTCAGCGAAGGGCAGGCCGTCGAATACGATGAAGAACAAGGCCCCAAAGGTCTCTTTGCAGCGCGCGTCCGGCCAGCCACGTAAAGCCAGCGCAGCAAGCGGTCAGTGAGCGCGGTGAGCTTCAACCACTAGTTTTGCGATGTAGGCGCGGACGAAAAGCACTAAGCATCGAAAGATGGGATCATTCAATTGATAGCAACCGCCGTAAGAATGAAACAGGATGCTGCACAGAATCGTGTTGTCTTCGGCAGTTGTGAGGGCTGAATGGAATCGAAAAAAGATGACCTGGGAGTCGAGCCGAAACGCCAGGACGACGACCACGCTAACGATGTAGCGCGTAACGCAATAGCGACAAAAACACGCGCCGGCGTAACCGTGGCGCTGGCGGAGTGCCGCAGGATGTCGCTTACCGCTCGACTCGTGCGATTTAGTAGGCCGCCGTGATAACAACTAAAATAACAACGGGACTACTGGTCACGCTGTCGATATCCGCTGGGTGTGTCGTCATTTCGCCACCACCCATGCTCGCGCTTCACAACTCCTTGATGCGTGAGCCAACGGGCAGCATGGCCGCGACCATTGTTGTAGGAACTGCCGGGGGCGGCAAAGGCGTCGCCCTGCGCCTCGAAAGGCAGACGACGGACGATTTTACTATCGGCGGTGAACTCTCGGCGGGATACGGCAAAGACGCCGACGGCGCTGCGCTTTGGCTGGTTACCGCGCGCGGGTACACTCGATTTTCGCCGACGGCCGCAGACCCATTTGCCGTCACCAGCGGTGCAGGATTTTCCTTTATGAATACCGGCCTAATCGCATTCACGCCGCATGTTGGTGCGGCGATGGCCTACCAAAACACGTACGCAATTCCAACCTTGCAGCTTTCGGCGGCAGGATCATTCCCTATTAAAACAGGTCGCCGCTTCGGCAAGCGCTGGATTGGGAGTCCATGGCGCTTTTATATCGGACCCGACTATCATCCTTCTGCGCCTGACCCCAATGAGGGAAAGTACGATGACGGCCAGCTGCCACGAACAACCTGGTTCGTTGTTGTCGACGTCGGGTTAGTCACCCCCATTGGCGACACCAAAAATGCCATCTCGATCAATGCAGGCGCAGCATGGGCGATAACCAAGGATGACGACGATCGTAAATGGCCTTTTCAAGATCTCACGCTGGAGTTCTCTGCGGCAGACCGGCAGCGCACGGGCGGCCAATGACGAAGGAGCCAATGGCTGAACCTGCATGGCCAGCGAGGGCGCGCTGCCGTTTTGAGCGAGGCATTTTGACGAGTTGACAATCAAGGCGGCGCACTGAAGGTTACCGCTTCGGTCACAGGCTCGCGATTCACCATTGTTTCGCGTAAGGCCATGACGCCGCCGTCGGGCAAAGAAATGAGATCTCGAACTTTGCATTCTCGCTTGAGCGCATTCCAGGAGCCGGTCGCATCGTCGAGGGTGCGGATGCGCGTGCCACCAAGCGCAAGGTCGAAGACGTCGTAGTAGCAAAAGCCATATCTGCGTGGCTCCTCCCATATGCGTAATCTAGGATATCGCTCGTCAAAAGTTTCGGGCGTGTAACTCCACAGCAGCCGACCGTCGAAGCCGAAGGATTGAGCCGACGGGAAGAACTTAGCGCCTTCAGGCGAAATCTGCGCACGGCTGATGAGCCGGCCATCGATAAGGCTGTGAACGTTTGCATGCAAACATCCGCCACACACAGGATCTGCGCTGGAAATGGCGACGAATCGCTCCGCGCTTTCGGCGAATTCAACCTGCGCTTGGTACGGAATCGAAGCGAGTGGCCGCAAACTGCCTTCGCGAAGATTGAGCGTCATGACTTCGGTTTTCGAGTCAGAGAAGCATAACAACAACGCGGCTTCGGTGTGGAGCCACTGAAAGCCGCAGTTCGACTTGCCGGCGGGCAACTCAAGTATCCAGGTCGGCGTAAGTGAGCCAGCATCATAGCGAGTAATGATTCCGCGTGCCGTATGGAAGTATGAGAGTGTCAGAATGCCGGGTGAAATATCCCTCCATGAAACTTTGTCCGGAAACGAATAGTGTGAGCCATCTGCAGATTCGAAGCTGTTCTGAGAAAGATAGTACTTAGCTGCGTTCAATCCTAGCGCACCGCGCTTGACGAGCACCTCGCGCGCACTCGGCGCATCCATGGCGAACTTTTCGCGTGCGGTTTCTACGCTCTTGCGCTGCGGCCCGAGCGCCAGAGTCACCAGCTTGGCACGGCTGCCGCACGCGAGCAGCACGCCCACGGCAAGCACGGCAAGCAACGCAGCCAACCGCGCGGCATTGCGTTTCACGGCGCTGCCTTCTGATTGAGCAACGCAGTGAGCCCTTTGACTTGCGCCGGTAGCAGATTTGTCTTGAGCCAATCAGTGCCGTGAATTTCACCGGACCACGGCTTGCCTTCAATGGCCTCGTACAAGGCGTGACGTTCGGCTGCGTCGGCGAAAATGAAAATCTGAACAATATCGTTTGCGGCTTCCACCGTGGTGTCGCGACCTTCGAAGTTGAGCAAGTTCTTTACATAGCTAACGCGTTGTGTGTGGGTGAGGCCCTTCATGCTGGCGGCGAACCCGCCTGGCTTGCCGCCTGTCGCCGCCGTTTTGCCGCGCTCCCTTTCGAGTCGAATATCGGCAAGCGTGGCATCATCGCGGCGGGAAGAGTGTTGCCCGCGGCCCGGATCGTAATCGATAACACTTTGAATCTTGGCCTTCGGTGCAGCTTTGACCTGCTTCAGGAAGCTTTGTTGATA